>DATITJ010000206.1:0-8606 GCA_035467935.1 Ornithinibacter sp. | reverse complement strand
GTCGGCGACGGTGAGCGGCTCGGCGTAGCGGCCGTCGGCGAGGTCGCGCGCCCGCAGCAGGTGTCGGCTGGGTGGCACTGCCATCTCGGTGTCGCCTCCTCCTCGCGCTCTCGGCCGAGTCTGGCACGCCGCGCCGTCACTGGGGTGGCGCGCATGTGCACGTCCGGCGCCGCCGCCCGCACGCACTCGGGGGCCGCCGCGGCTGCCCGCGGCCGGGCGCGACCCCGAGGACCTGAGCGCGATGACGGCCGTCGTCATGGACGAGGTGCGTGCCCTCCTGGCCGAGATCGCCGCCGGGGACCTGCCCGACCTGCGTCACTAGGGTGGGGCGCATGACCTCATCGGCAACCCCGTCCCGCGGCGTCCTCGTCACCGGAGCCTCGCGCGGCGTCGGCGCCGCCGTCGCCCGCGCGTTCGCCGCGCACGGTGACCGGGTCGTCGTGCACCACCGGGCCGCCGACTCGCTCGGGCGCGCCGAGACGGTGCTCGCGAGCCTGCCCGGCTCGGGGCACGCGGTGGTCGCGGCCGACCTCTCCGACCCGGATGCCGTGCGCCGCCTCGCCGACGCCGCCGCCACCGCGCTCGGCCGGGTCGACGTGCTCGTCAACAACGCCGCGATGATCGTCGCCCCACGCGGCGGCACGGGGAGCCGGCGCGGCGACCACCCGCTGGAGGACACGGCATACGACGACTGGGTGGAGGTGTGGCAGCGCACCATCGCGACCAACCTCCTCGGCCCGGCCAACCTCACGTGGTGCGTGGCCCGGCGGATGATCGACACCCCGCCGGCCGAGGGCGTGCCCGTGGGGCGGGTCGTCAACGTCGGCTCGCGCGGGGCGTACCGCGGCGAGCCCGACATCCCCGCCTACGGGGCGAGCAAGGCCGGGCTGCACGCGTTCGGGCAGTCGATGGCCCAGCGGCTGGCACCCCACGGCATCGCCGTGACGAGCCTGGCACCCGGGTTCATCGCGACCGAGATGGCCGGTGACGCCCTCGAGGGGGAGCGGGGGGAGGCCACCCGGGCGCAGAGCCCGTTCCACCGGGTGGCCCGGCCCGAGGAGGTCGCCGCCGCCGTGCTGACGCTCGCCTCGCCCGGCGCCGAGTGGGCCTCGGGAGCGGTCGTCGACTTCAACGGCGCGAGCCACCTGCGCTGACCGTGCGGGTCGACGGTGCAGCCCGATGGTGCTGGGCTGTGGTCGACCGTCCGGGGGCGCCGGCCCGGACCTAGGATCGACCCATGCCGTCGCACGAGGATGCCGCCGACTTCACCGGTGCGGGGGACGGGTTCGAACGCCTGTGGACACCCCACCGCATGGTCTACATCGCCGGTGACCGCCCCGACCAGGAGGCGGGCGACGGGTGCCCGTTCTGCGCCGCCCCGGGCAAGGGCGACGCCGACGGGCTCGTCGTCCACCGTGGCGGGCTCTGCTACGTCGTGCTGAACCTCTTCCCCTACAACCCCGGGCACGTGCTCGTCTGCCCCTACCGCCACGTGGCGCGCTACGTCGACCTCACCGACGAGGAGACCGGGGAGTTCACCGCGCTGACCAAGGCCGCGATCCGGGCGCTGGAGGCGGCCTCGGCGCCGATGGGCTTCAACCTCGGCATCAACCAGGGCGCGGTCGCCGGGGCCGGTGTCGCGGCCCACCTCCACCAGCACGTCGTGCCACGGTGGGGCGGCGACGCGAACTTCCTGCCGATCATCGCGCGCACCAAGGCGCTGCCGATGCTCCTCGAGGACGTCCGTGCCCGGCTCGTCGCGCACTGGCCGGCCTGACCCGCCGTCCGCCGGTCGATCCCCCACGGGCACCGGTCGGCTGCCTACGCTGTGGCCATGGTCACCGGGAGCCGTCGCGTGCGCGCCGCCCGACGGCGGCAGCGCCGGATGGGCCGCGTCGAGCACGACCTCACGGACGAGCAGTGGGCCGCGCTCCTCATCGCCTGGGCGGGGTGCGCCTACTGCGGCGCCGACGACCGCCCCCTGCAGCGCGACTGCGTCCTGCCGATCTCGCGCGGCGGCCGCTACACGCTGCACAACGTCGTGCCGGCCTGCGGGCCCTGCAACGCGAGCAAGTGCAACGACGAGGTGACCGGCTGGATGCGGCGCAAACGGCTCGACGAACGTGCCTTCCTCGTGCGGCACGCGGAGATCCGCCCCCTGCTCGCCGGCCCCTGGACGGCCTGAGCAGCCGCGTCGGCTCGCTCACAACGACCTCGGGGTGGGGCGGGACGGCGTGGCTCGTGCCACGATGGCGGCATGACGAAGAAGCAGCGGCTCAACAAGGGGGTCTACGAGGCCGAGCTGGTCCGCCTGCAGGCCGAGCTGGTCAAGATGCAGGAGTGGGTCCGGCGCGAGGGAGAACGGGTCGTCCTCGTCTTCGAGGGCCGCGACGCCGCCGGCAAGGGCTCGACGATCAAGCGCGTCACCGAGTACCTCAACCCCCGGCAGGCCCGGATCGCGGCGCTCCCGACGCCCACGGAGCGCCAACGCACCCAGTGGTACTTCCAGCGCTACGTCGAGCACCTCCCCGCAGCCGGGGAGATCGTGGTCTTCGACCGCAGCTGGTACAACCGGGCCGGGGTCGAGCGCGTCCTCGGCTACTGCACGCCCCAGGAGCACCAGCGGTTCCTGCGCCAGTGCCCCATCTTCGAGCGGATGCTCGTCGAGGACGGCATCCGCCTCCACAAGTACTGGTTCTCGGTCAGCGACTCCGAGCAGCAGCGGCGCTTCGAGTCCCGCCTGACCGACCCGATGCGACGGTGGAAGCTCTCCACGACCGACATCGAGTCGATCACCCGCTGGGAGGACTACTCCCGCGCCAAGGACGACATGATGGTGCACACCGACATCGCCCAGGCGCCGTGGAACATCGTCGAGAGCGACGACAAGCGCCGGTCACGGATCAACATGATCGCCCACCTGCTGAAGCAGATCCCCTACGAGGAGGTCGAGTACACCAGCCTCGAGCTGCCCCAGCGCCCGCCGTCCCGGGGCTACGTGCGACCCGACCGCTCGCTCCAGCACGAGGTCCCCGACCACGCGGCGACCCTCGAGTCCTGACGACCCGGCGGATGCCGGTCGGTCGCCTCCGGGCCGCTCGCCGGCGTCCGGTCAGGCGTGCCGGGCCTGCTGGCCGAGGTGGTCCCTGGCGAGGCGGTCGGGGAGCTGCTCGTAGCCCCGGTGCTCCCGGTGGAAGGACCCCGTGCCGTGGGCGAGCGAGCGCAGGCTGATCGCGTAGTCGAGCAGCTCGAGCTGGGGCACGGCCGCCTCGAGCACCGAGCGGCCGGGCTCGCCGTCGGCCGGCGAGGAGCCGATGATCTGGCCCCGCCGCGTGCCGATGTCGGTCATGACCGGGCCGAGGTGCTCGTCGTCGACGGTCACGCTCACCGTGTCGATCGGCTCGAGCAGGCACATCGTCGAGGGCGAGGCCATCTCGCGCAGGGCGATGCCGGCCGCGGTCTGGAACGCCACGTCCGAGGAGTCGACCGAGTGGGCCTTGCCGTCGGTGAGGGTCACCTTGACGTCGACGACGGGCCAGCCGGCGAGCAGCCCCTTGTCGAGCTGGTGGTGCACGCCCTTCTCCACCGAGCCGATGAACTGGCGGGGCACCGCGCCACCGACGACGACCTCGTCGAACTCGACGCCCGACCCTCGCGGGAGGGGCTCCATGACGAGGTGGCACACCGCGAACTGCCCGTGCCCGCCGGACTGCTTGACGTGCCTGCCCTGGGCCTCGGACCGCCCGACGGCGGTCTCCTTCATGGCGACCCGCACCGGCACCTGCTCCACCCCCACGTTGAACCGCTCGCGCAGCCGGCTCAGGACGAGGTCGAGGTGGGCGGGTCCGGTCGTCCAGAGCACCACCTGCCCGGTGGCGCCCTCGTGCTCGATGCGCAGGGACGGGTCCTCGGCGGCGATCTCCCGGAACGCGACGGGCATCCGGTCCTCGTCGGCCCGGGTGGCGGGCGCGACCGCCGACGGCAGCAGCGCCTCGGGCAGCGCCCACGGAGTGACCAGCAGCGGGGCGTCGGGGGAGGAGAGCGTGTCGGACGTCTGCGCCGTCGCGAGCTTGGTGACGACGACGACCTCGCCGGCCACGGCCTCGGTCTTGGGCAGCAGGTCGCCGTCGAGGGGCGCGGCGAGCGCGCCGGGGCGCACGTCGTCGTCGTGGGCCGCGTGGCCCTCGCCGGTCGGCACCCCGAGCAGCTCGAGGTGGCCCGACACGTGCACCGGCCGGTCGGCCCGCAGCGTGCCCGAGAACACCCGCACGAGCGAGAGGTGGCCGACGTAGGCGTCGGACTCGGTGTGCACGACCTCGGCGACGAGCGGCCCGTCGGGGTCGGCCGTGATCTCGACCGTGGCACCGCCACCCACCGGGGTCACGGTCGGCAGCGGGTGCAGCCCCGGGTGGGGGAACGCCGCCTCGACGAGGTGCAGGAGCACGCCCACCCCGGCCCCGGTCTCGGCCGACAGCGGCAGCACCGGGTGGAAGGTGCCGTGGGCGACGGCGGTGAGGAGATCCTCCTCGAGGGTCGGCACGTCGAGGTCCTCGCCCTCGAGGTAGCGCTCCATGAGCGTGCCGTCCTCGGACTCCTCGATGATCCCCTCGATGAGGGCCGGACGGTAGGTGTCGAACACGTCGGCGTGCTCGGGCCCGGCGGGTCGCACCGTGCGGGTCCCCCCGGCGTAGTCGTGGACCTCACCCATCATGAGGTCGGCGATCGAGGTGACCGCGCCCTGGTCGCCGGCCACCGGCACGCCGAGCGGCTGGATGCCGGAGCCGAAGTGGGCCTGGCAGTCGGCGAGGGTGGCCGCGAAGTCGGCGTCGCGGGCGTCGAGCTGGGTGATGACGACCGCCCGCGGCATCCCGACGACCGCGCACTCGTGCCACAGCGCGCGGCTCGACGCGTCGGCGCCGTCCGCGGCCGAGACGACGAAGAGGGCGGCATCCGCCGCCCTCAGCCCTGCCCGCACCTCCCCGACGAAGTCGGGGTTCCCCGGGGCGTCCAGGAGGGTCATCACCACCGTCCCGGTGTCGACCGTCGCGGCCCGCAGGCCGGTGGTCGGCTCCGTGTGGCCCCGGGCGGAGCGCCCGGGCACGAGCGCGTCGACGACGTGGTCGAACAGCCTGGACTTCCCCGACCCGCTCGGTCCGACGAGCACGACGTTGCGGAGGTGGGTCGTGCCGGTGACGGTGGGGGCGGGGACGGCGACGCTGCTCATGGCGCCTACATTTCTCCTCTTGCGGCCGCGGCACAAGCGGGGCCCGGCGAGTGTGACCGGCGCCGCTGCGCGGCGCCACTACGCTGGGTCCACCATGCTGAACCGATACGCGCGCGCCTTCTTCACCAAGCTGCTGACCCCGGTGGCGGCGGTGCTCATCCGGCTCGGCATCAGCCCCGACGTCGTCACCGTCATCGGCACGCTCGGGGTCTGCTTCGGTGCGCTGGCGTTCTACCCACGCGGCGAGCTGCTCGTCGGCACCCTCGTCATCACCGGCTTCGTCTTCTCCGACACCCTCGACGGCATCATGGCCCGGCGCATCGGGCGCTCGGGCAACTGGGGCGCCTACCTCGACTCCACCCTGGACCGGGTGGGCGACGCCGCGATCTTCGGCGGCCTCGTCCTCTACTTCGCCGGCGCCGGGAGGCAGGAGAGCGACCTCGCCCCCGTCATGGCCGGGCTGGCGCTCGCCTGCCTCATCCTCGGCAGCGTCGTGTCGTACGCCAAGGCCCGTGCCGAGGGCCTGGGCATGACGGCGAACGTCGGCATCGCCGAGCGGGCCGACCGCCTCGTCGTCGTGCTCATCGCGACCGGGTTCACCGGCCTGCTCGACCTGCCCTGGGTCTACCTCGGTGTCGTCCTCGCGCTCCTCGCCCTCGCGAGCCTCGTCACCGTCGTCCAGCGCATGCTCGAGGTGCGCCGGCAGGCACTGGGCGCGGCGTGAGGCTCCGGCCGGCGTCGGCCACCGGCACCCTCACCGTGCTCGGCCACCGGATCGGCTGGGGTGCCGTGCGGCGGATGCCGGAGCGCGCGGCATACGCCCTCTTCGACCGCGCCGCCGACGTCACCGTCGCCCGGGGGGGTGCCGCGCGGATGCGTTCGAACTACGCGCGCGTGCGGCCCGAGCTCGACGACGTGGCGCTCGACGCCCTGGTCCGTGAGGGCATGCGGCGCTACCTGCGCTACTACTGCGAGGCGTTCCGGCTGCAGGACCTCGGCCCCGGCGACCTCGCCGAGCGGGTGCGCACCGTGGGCGACGGGCCGGTGCGCGAGGTCATCGACGGCGGCGGCTCGGTCGTGGCGTTCCTCGGCCATCTCGGCAACTGGGACCTCGCCGGGGCGTGGGGGACGACCCACCTCGGGCCGGTCACGACGGTCGCCGAGCGACTGGAGCCGAAGGAGGTCTTCGAGGAGTTCCTGGCGTTCCGCGAGTCGCTCGGCATGACGATCATCCCGCTGACCGGTGGGGTGAACCCGTTCCCGGCGCTGCGCGAGGCGGCCCACCGGCCGGGCATCATCCCGCTCCTGGCCGACCGTGACCTCACCGCCCGGGGGGTGGAGGTGCAGTTCTGCGGGTCTGCCGCCCGGATGGCTCCCGGGCCGGCCGCGCTCGCGCTCGCCGAGCGTCGTCCCCTGCACCCGGTGTCGATCCGGCACGAGCGGCGCGGTCGGGGCTGGGGGATCGTCATCACCTTCCACCCGGCCGTCGAGGTGCCGACGGAGGGTACGACGCGGGAGCGCGCGACCGCCATGACCCAGGCCTGTGCCGACGTGCTCGGCACGGCCGTGCTCGAGCACACCGCCGACTGGCACATGCTGCAGCGGGTGTTCCTCGACGACCTCGACCCCGACCGGCTGCCGGCGCGGGAGACGGCCACGTGAGGATCGGGATCGTCTGCCCCTACTCCTGGGACGTCCCGGGCGGGGTGCAGTTCCACGTGCGCGACCTGGCCGAGCACTTCATCGGGCAGGGACACGACGTCTCGGTGCTCGCCCCGGCCGACGACGACACCGCGTTGCCGGCCTACCTCACGTCGTGCGGCCGGCCGGTGCCCGTGCGCTACAACGGCTCGGTCGCGAGGGTGACGCTGGGTCCGACGACGTCGGCCCGCGTGACGCGCTGGCTGGAGGCCGGGAGGTTCGACGTGCTCCACCTGCACGAGCCCCTGAACCCGTCGGTCTCGCTGCTGGCGCTGTGGGCGTCGACCGAGCCCGTCGTGGCGACCTTCCACTCGGCCATGCTGCGCTCGCGCGCCCTGCACGCGGCCTACCCCCTGCTGCGGCCCTCGCTGGAGAAGATCCGCGGACGCATCGCGGTGTCGGAGGACGCCCGGTCCACCGTCAGCCGCCACCTCGGCGGGGAGGCCTACATCATCCCCAACGGGGTCCACGTCGACCGGTTCGGCGCCGCGCCGGTGCGGCCGGACTGGGCCGGCTCGCCCGAGGCGCCGACCCTGGCCTTCCTCGGGCGGGTCGACGAGCCCCGCAAGGGGCTGGCCGTGGCGCTGGGCGCGCTGCCGGCGATCCTGGACGCCCACCCCCGAACCCGCCTGCTCGTCGCGGGACCCGGGGACGCCGCCGACCTCCTTCGGGCTGCCGACCAGCGGGCGACGGCGGCGACCGAGATGCTCGGCATGGTGTCCGACGAGGACAAGGCATCACTCCTGCGGTCCGCCGACGCGTACGTCGCGCCGCACCTCCGTGGCGAGAGCTTCGGCATCGTGCTCGTCGAGGCGATGGCGTCCGGGGCGCCGGTCGTCGCGTCCGACCTGCCGGCCTTCGCCGCCGTGCTCGACGGGGGGCGCACCGGCATCCTGTTCGAGACCGGCTCCGAGGCGGGCCTGTCCGACGCCGTGCTCGACCTCCTCGCCGACCGGGAGCGCCGGGAGTCGCTGCGAGCGACGGGGCTCGCCCGCGCCCGGGTGTTCGACTGGAGCGTCGTGGCCGCCCGCGTCATGGCCGTCTACGAGACCGTCATCGCCGGCGCCGACGGCGAGCCCGCCGAGCCCCATCCCCAGAACCTGTGGGGGCGGCTCGTCCGGGGCGTCCCCGGAGGTGGTGCCTGATGGTCGACGTCCTCCAGCTGGCGACCTTCGTCGTCATCGTCCTCATCGGGGTCGCGTGGTACCTCTCCTACTCGGCGGCTCGCCTCGACCGGCTGCACGCCAAGGTCGAGGGGGCGATGTCGGCCCTCGACGCCCAGCTCGTGCGCCGCGCGGAGGCGGCGCTCGAGCTCGCCAACAGCGGGGTCCTCGACCCGGCGAGCGCCCTGCTCATCGCCGGTGCGGCGACGGAGTCCCTCGAGCGCACCACCGAGCACCCCGTGAGCGACGACCTGCTCGACGGCCAGCACTTCGGCGGCCGCGAGCAGGTCGAGAGCGACCTGTCGGCGGCCCTGGCGGCCGTGCTCCCGGAACCCTTCGTGCAGGAGGTGCGGGCCGGGGACGACGGGCTCGTCTCCGGCGCGCTCGACCGCGTCGCCGCCAGCGCGCTGCGGGTGCAGCTGGCGCGGCGGTTCCACAACGACGCGGTCCGCGACGTGCGGCGGGTGCGCGCCAAGTGGTCGGTGCGGGCGTTCGGGCTCGCGGGCTACGCCGCCCTG
>DATITJ010000205.1:0-2990 GCA_035467935.1 Ornithinibacter sp. | reverse complement strand
CATCGACAACGCGGTCAAGCGCGGCTCGGGGGCCACGGCAGGGGGCGCCCACTGGGAGACCATCACCTACGAGGGCTACGCCCCCGGCGGGGTCGCGGTGCTCATCGAGTGCCTCACCGACAACCGCAACCGCGCGGCCGCGGAGGTGCGCACCGCCCTGACCCGCAACGGCGGCGCGCTGGCCGACCCCGGGTCGGTGAGCTACGTCTTCGACCGCAAGGGCGTCGTCATCGTGCCCAAGGGCGAGAAGTCCGAGGACGACATCCTCGAGGTCGTCCTCGAGGCCGGCGCCGACGAGGTCAACGACCTGGGCGACGCCTTCGAGATCATCTCGGAGGCCACCGACTTCGTGGCGGTCCGCACCGCGCTGCAGGACGCCGGCGTCGACTACGACTCGGCCGAGGCCTCCTGGGTGCCCAACCTCCAGGTGCCGCTCGACCTCGACGGCGCGAAGAGGATGATCCGGGTCGTCGAGGCCCTCGAGGACTCCGACGACGTCCAGGACGTCTTCGCCAACGGGGACGTCCCCGACGACGTGCTCGCGCAGCTCGAGGAGGAGTGAGCCGGATGCCGTCCCGCCGCCTTCGCGTGCTGGTGGCGATCGGTGGGGGTCGCTGCGCGTGAGCTCCACCGACCCGGCCCTCTGGGACGCCGAGGCCCCGGCCTTCGACGAGGCGCCCGACCACGGCCTGCTCGACCCCGGTGTGCGTGACGCATGGCGGGCCCTGCTCCTCGGCGTGCTGCCCGCGCCTCCCGCGGACGTCGTCGACCTCGGGTGCGGCACCGGCACGCTCGCCCTTCTGCTCGCTCAGCAGGGGTACGCCGTCGACGCCGTGGACTTCTCTCCCGCCATGGTGGCGCTGGCCCGGGACAAGGTCGCCGGATCGTCGGCGAGGGTGCGCCTCGGCGACGCGGGGGACCCGGGCCTGGCGCCGGCATCCGTCGACGTCGTGCTGTGCCGGCACGTGCTGTGGGCGCTGCCCGATCCCGAGCTGGCCCTCCAGCGGTGGGTGAGGGCCCTGCGCCCCGGGGGCCTGCTCCTGCTCGTCGAGGGGAACTGGTCGACCGGCGCCGGCCTCACGGCTGGGCGGTGCGCGCGGCTCGTGGGCCAGGTGTGCGCGTCCGCGGAGGTCGACCACCTCGCCGACCCGGCCTTGTGGGGGCGGGAGATCACCGACGAGCGCTACCTGCTCGTGGCCCGTCCCTGACGACGTTCGACACGCGCGTGCCCGGGGCCTTGCGTCAGAACGGCGGTGCTCCGGCCGGAACGAGGTCCCGCGCGGCGGGTGACGGGCAGGAGGGCCGTGCCGGGGTCTGCCCTGGCGGTGGCGGTGGCGGTGGCGGTGGCGGTGGCGGTGGTGGCCAGTTGGCGTGGGCGGGGAGGGTGATGCGCTTCTTCCCGCTCGGGGACGTCCACGTGGCGGTGCCGTCGGGGTCGAGGCGGTAGGTCCAGCGGCGGCGTTGTTTGAGCCGGTGGTGGCGTCGGCAGAGTCCGCCGAGGTTGGTTGGGGTGGTGGGGCCGTTCGGCCAGGGGCGGGCGTGGTCGACGTCGCAGTGGATGGCGGGTCGGTCGCAGCCCCACATGCGGCAGGTGCCGTCGCGGGTGGTGACGAAGTCGGTCACTGCCCTGGGTGGCCGGTAGGCGGTGCTGGTGGTCTCGAGCAGGGTGCCGGTGCGGGTGTCGAGCAGGGCGCGGCCGACCTCGAGGGGGACGGTGGACAGGAGGGTCTCGATGGTGTCGGGGTCGATGAAGCCGATGCCGGGTAGCTCGCAGCCGGACAGGGCGGTGGAGATCTTGAAGTCGTCGCCGAGTCCCTGTCCGCCGATGGCGAGCCCGGTGCACGCCGGTCCCGCCGGGTCGTCCGCGGGGTCCGCGGGGTCCGCGTCCTCAGTGCCGTCGGCGTCCGTGGCTCCGGTGTCGTCGGTGCTGGTGGCGTGCTGGGTGGGCGGCGTGGTAGGGGTGATGACCGGGATGCCGAGGGTGAGCCTGGCGTCGACGTGGACGTTGGTCAGCAGCAGGTCGATGAGGGCGTCGGCGCGGGACTGGTCCACGGTCAGTGACGGGTCGTCTTCGGCATAGGTGTCGGCCAGGGTGGTGATCGCCGACCAGGCGGCGGCGGAGGCCGCGGCGGGCAGCTGGGCCCACCAGGTGGTGGTGCCGTCGGGGCCGGGGGAGACCTGCACGCACCGGTCGCGCCGGTTCCTGCGCTGGGCGTCGCGGACCTGCTCGGCGGCGACCCGGGTGGCCAGGCGCCGGGTCAGCGTGGTGACCCGGGCAGGGTCGAGGTCGGGCAGCCGGCCGGCGAGTACTGCCTCCACGGCGGCGCACGCCTGCGCGTCGAGGCCGTCGCACGCGGAGACGACCTTGGCCGCCGTAGCGGTGCCGACGTCCCCGGCCAGGATCGTGGACAGCAGGCGAGGGAAGCGTTCACCCAGCGACGCCGCCAACGACACCCGGCGCCCGGCGGCCCACTGACCCGTGCCCGTGGCCAGCGACACCTCGGAGGGGGCCATCGCGTCGACGAACCCCACCGCGTGGTGGACCTCCACCGGCCCGCGGTCGGTCAGCCGGGTCTCGTGCGCCGCGGCGTACGCGGTGGCGACGAGCTGGGCGCCCTCGGTGGCGTTGAGCACGCCCTGCAGCGCCCCGGTGACCTCGAACAGCTCATCGGCCGGCATCGACGCCGCCTGCGCCGCGAGCAGCTCACCGACCTCACGGGCCTGCACGCGCATCGCGGCGATGCGGTGGCGGAGCTGGCTGCTGGACATACCTCATCGTACTCGAACACGTGTATGAATACAAGAAGAGGTGGACAGCCGGCTGCCGCGTCCCGCGGCAGCCGAAGCCGGGACGGCATCCTGCGCGTGTTGCTGCGCGGTGGCCGCGCCCGCGCTGTGTAGCGTGGTGTCCCGAACAGGTGTTCTAACCGCATCCGGCCCGGCCGGCTGCCCGGCCACGGAGGGATCCCGCTCGTGCGCGTGCTCGGAGT
>DATITJ010000204.1:0-2918 GCA_035467935.1 Ornithinibacter sp. | reverse complement strand
CGGGCGAGGCGGGCCGCGCACGAGATCGAAGGGCTCGCGCTCGAGGCGCTGCGGGCCCGGGTCGGGGGCGTGCGGGGCGACGCGCGCCTGTCGACACTGGCGGACGAGGTCGTGGCCGGCCGGATGGACCCGTATGCCGCCGCCGACCACCTCGTCGCGTCCGTCACCTCCGGCTGAGGCGCGGTTGCCCGCCTTCGCGCGAGAAGCCTCAGGTCAGCACGGGAAACGATGCGGTGCCCACGTGAAGGTGGCGGGACCGGGCGGGAAAGTTGCTCAGACGCGGCTCACGGCCGTCGGCTCGGCGACGGCAGGGTCGCCCGGAACCGGGTCCGGCAGCTCCTCTCCCTCGAGCGGGATCGCCGAGGGGACGCCGGCAGTGATCCGGCTGCCGTCGGCCCGCGACCCACCCGTCTGCGGACGGTTGCCGAGGGTGCCGGGGATCCGGGGGCCGTGTCCGTCCAGGGTGACGACGACCCGCTCCCGCTCGTCGACGGCATACGTCGTGCCGCGCACGTCCACCGGCACGGGGAGCTCGCCTTCCTCGACGTCGAAGGCCAGCGAGTCGGCGTCCAGGGTCACCCGCATCCGCGTGCCGCGCCAGGTGATCCGGAAGGTGAGGCACTGCCACCCGTCCGGCAGGCGCGGGTCGAAGGACAGGCGCCCGTCGTGGTCCCGCATGCCGGCGAAGCCGTTGACCAGGGTGGACCACACGCCGCCGGTGGAGGCGACGTGCAGGCCGTCGACGGTGTTGTCGTGTCGGTTGGCGAGGTCGACGTAGAGGGCCTCGAGGAAGTAGTCGAAGGCCACCTCGTGGTAGCCGACCTCGGCCGCGATGACGGACTGCACCACGGCCGACAGGCTGGAGTCACCCGTGGTGATCGGGTCGTAGTACTCGAAGTTCTTGCGCTTCTCCTCGGCCGTGAACCGGTTGCCCTGGAGGAAGAGGGCGAGCACGACGTCGGCCTGCTTGAGCACCTGGAAGCGGTAGATGACGAGCGGGTGGTAGTGCAGCAGGAGCGGCTTGAACTCCTCCGGGGTCCGGCCGAGGTCCCAGACCTCGCGGTCGAGGAAGAAGTCGTCCTGCGGGTGGATCTCCAGGCCCTCGTCGAAGGGGATGTGCATCCCCGCGGCGCAAGCGGCCCACTCGCGCACCTCCGCGTCGGTGAGGCGCAGCTTCTGTGCCAGTCGGGCGAACTCCTGCGGCTCCTGGCGACGGGTCCACTCCACCCAGTGCACCGCCTGCTCGAGGTTGTAGCGGGCCATGACATTGGTGAACAGGTTGTTGTTGACGACGGTCGTGTACTCGTCGGGGCCGGTGACCCCGTGCATGTGGAACGAGCGCTCGCCGTTGCTGCGCCAGAACCCCAGGTCGGCGTAGAGCCTGGCGGTCTCGACGAGCATCGCGAGGCCGTCGCGCACGAGGAAGCCCACGTCCCCGGTGGCGTTGACGTACTGCACGAGGGCGTGGGCCACATCGGCGTCGATGTGCACCTGGGCGGTGCCGGCGGCGTAGTAGGCGGAGGCCTCCTCGCCGTTGATGGTGCGCCACGGGAAGAGCGCCCCCCGCTGGCTCCGCTCGCGGGCGCGCTCGCGAGCGGCGGGCAGCATCCGGCTGCGGAAGTGCATGAGGTTCCGGGCGAGCTCCGGTCGGGTGTAGGAGAGGAACGGCGCGACGTAGACCTCGCTGTCCCAGAAGTAGTGGCCCTCGTAGCCGGAGCCGGTCACCCCCTTCGCGGCCACACCGTGCCCGTCCGCGCGGCCGCTGGCCTGGGCGAGGGTGAAGAGGTTGAAGCGGATCGCCTGCTGGATGGCGCCCTGAGCCGGGTCGTCCGACCCGACTTCCACGTCGCTGGCGGCCCAGAAGGCGTCGTACCAGCCCCGCTGCTCCGCCAGCCAGTGGTCGAGGTCGTAGCGGGCGGCCCGGTCCAGGGTGCGCCGGCAGCGGTCGGACAGCTCGCGGACCGGCAGGCCGCGCGAGGTGTGGTACGCCACGGTCTTCTGGATCCGCAGGGTGTTGCCCTCGCGGGCGTCGACGCGGAAGACCATCTTGGTGAGGTCGGGCTCGTCGCCCATCACGACCTCGCAGGGGTCAGGCGTGCGCAGCACGTGGTCGGCCGCGACGGCGACCGTCATCCGGGAGTTGGCGCACTGGTAGCCCAGCATCATCCGGTCGTCCCTGGCCATGTGGACGCGCGGCAGCAGCACGCGCTCCACGAAGGCCCCGGCCTTGCGCGGGTCCGCGTGCACGCCGGAGGACTCCGCCTGCAGGTGGTACTCGTCCTCGCCGTCCTGGCGGTTGAGCAGCTGTGACGACACGACCAACGGCGCGTCGCCGGAGAGCATCGTCACCTCGAGCGTGAGCATGACGAGGTGCCGCTGGGTCATCGAGACCATGCGGGTGGAGTCGACCTTCACCCGTTTGCCCGACGGCGTGCGCCAGATGACCGAGCGGCGCAGCACGCCGTCGCGGAAGTCGAGGCTGCGCTCGTAGCCCTCGAGGTCGGCGGTGCCGATCACCAGGGGCTCGTCGTCGACGTAGAGCTTCATCAGCTTGGCATCGGGCGCGTTGACGATCGTCTGCCCGGTGCGGGCGAACCCGTAGGCCGCCTCGGCGTGCCGGATCGGCCAGGTCTCGTGCAGGCCGTTGACGTACGTGCCGTGCTCGAACGCGTGGCGACCCTCCTCCGGGTTGCCCCGCATCCCGATGTAGCCGTTGGCGACGGTGAACAGTGCCTCGGTCACGCCGAGGTCGCTCCGGTCGGGGTCGCACTCCACCAGTCGCCACGGGTCGGTGGGGAACCGGCTGCGGTCGAGCGGGTCGGGGCAGAACGGCCCGCGACTCACGCGAGCTCCCCGAGGTCGGCGACGACGACGTGGGCGCCGGCCCCGGTGAGCACCGCGCCCCCGGCCCCGCGGTC
>DATITJ010000203.1:0-3057 GCA_035467935.1 Ornithinibacter sp. | reverse complement strand
GTGGGGCGGTCGGGTCGCTCGTCTGCGGGGGGTCGACCGCACGGAACTGGTCGGTCCACTGCGTGCCGTCCCAGAAGCGCTCGCGCCCGTCCGGTTGCAGGTGCCATCCCGCTGGTGCCGACATGTCGTCCTCCTGGGCGTGGGCCCGGTGTCTCGAGCCTAGCCCGCGACGTCGCCGTGGCCGGAGGCCGACCGGCCGGGCCGGGGCCCCAGGACCGTGGCGATCTCCGCGGCCACCTGCCGCCGGGAACCCCGGTGCCCGGGGTCAGCGGACGGTGAGGGCGCCCGCGACCGCCTCGGCCCGCTCGGCGGTCCACCGTGGCGGCTGGGTCACCGCGGCCCAGGCGTCCATGTTGGCGCGCGCCGAGTAGAGGTGGCCGTAGCCCGTGGGCACCCCGACGGCGCCCGGCATGTCGAGCAGCACCTGCCACATCGTGACGAGCGGCACCCAGCCCATGGTCGGCGACACGTCGGGACCGCGCTGCCCGTCGGCGAGCCACTGCGGCCGGGTGAAGGCGAGGTCCGATGAGAAGAAGACCACCGGGTCGGAGGCGTGCTGGAGGTACGCCACGCGCGTCGGTCCCCAGGTCCCGGTCGTGCGCAGCAGGCTGCTCGTGTCGTTCGCGAAGCGCACCGTGCGCCCGTGCTCGTAGACGGGCAGGGATGCCGGGGAGCCGGCGTCGCGCCCTTCGGTGAGGCGGCCGTGCAGGTCGTTGACGAACGGCGGCCCGACCATCAGGGCCCCGTCGACCGGCTCGTTGACGATGCTCACCGAGCCGAGCACGCTCTCGACACCCATCGACCCCACCGACAGCCCGTAGAGGTAGAGCGCCGGACGCCGGTCCTCGGGGAGGGTCGCCCAGTGCTCGCGCACCGTCTCGAAGACCGTGCGCGAGGTGTCGACGACGGCCTCCTGGTCGGCGAGCAGCGAGATCCAGCTCGGGAGGTAGGAGTACTGCACCCCGGCGATCGCGGTGTCGCCGTTCCACATGTACTCGAGCGGGTCGGTCGCGCGGCGGTCGAGGTAGCCCATGCCGGTGGTCGTCGCGACGACGAGCACCGTGCGGTCGAAGGCACCCGTGCGCTTGAGCTCGGCCAGCACGAGGTCGGCCCGGCCCTGGGGGGTGTCGGCGTTCTGCAGGCCGGCGTACACGCGGATCGGCTGCTTGGCCCCCGGGCCGCTCACCTCCTCCAGGCGCTCGACGGTGGGCCCCTCCCGCACGAAGGCGCGGCCGTAGTAGCCGAGGTCCTCCCACGCGGCCAGCGACTGCGGTGAGCCCGAGCGCTCGGGCGCGGTCGGCCGGTCGGTGCTCATCGACCCGGTGGTGTCCTGGGGGGCGAAGAAGGCGTTGGCGCCGGCGAAGAACCCGTTGACCAGCACGCCGGTCCACACGCCCCAGAACAGCGCCATGACGAGCCCGGTGCCGAGGACGATCGCCAGCCGCCGTGGCAGCCGCCGCGCCAACCGCGCCACGGTCAGCTGTCCGAGCAGGCGCACCGCCCGGGCCACGACGAGCAGGAGCGTCGCGATCGACATCGTGACGACGAGCACGACCGGCCAGATCATCGGCGACGTCGGCTCCATGCCCATCAGGTCGCGGAGCTCGTTCTGCCAGCCCACGAGCCTCCAGCCGTTCCGGAGCACCGCCCACATCCCCAGGCCGACGAGCGTCACCAGGACCCCGGTGCGCCACCCACCGCGCAGGCCCGGGATGCCGAGGTAGCGCCACAGCGCCTGCGCCGACGCCCCGATCCCGTAGCCCACGACCACGGTGACCCCCGACACGACGCCCTGCACCCACGCCGCGCGGGGTAGCAGCGACGGCACGAGCGAGGCCGCGAAGGCCCACGTGGCGGCCGTCAGGCCGACCCCGGACAGCACCCGGTCGAGCACGCTCTCGGGGCGGCCGAGCGCCGGCAGCCACGTGCTCGCGCGCGCGCGGACGGCCGCCTGCTCGACGAAGGCGACCGTCACGGTGGGTCCTCGGGGGTGCGGGCGGTGGGGAGACGAGCGGGGGCGGGGCCGGAGGGTGCCCGACCGGCATCCGGCCTCGCTGCCGTGGCGGGAGCCCCGACGTGTCCCAAGCGTAGGTGCGAGGAACGTCCGGGGCGGTGAGGTCTGGAGGATGCCGTGGCGCGCCGACCGTGACCGCGTGACGGTCGGGGACGGAGCGGCAGCCGTCCGGGGGAAGGGCCTGCCGATCGCGTGGTGGCCCTCGGGGTCGCAGCTCCGACAGCTGCACGACCGCATTCGCGGGTGAGGGTCCGCCGCGGCCCGGGCGGTCCTGGCGGGGCGAGTGAGAGGCTGGGCGCAGGAGGTGGTCCCGTGCCCGACGTGAGCGAGCAGGTCGTCGTGACCCGCAACGAGGACGAGCACCGGTGGGAGGCCCGCGTCGGCGGCGAGCTCGGCGGGTTCGCGGTGTACCAGCAGACCGATGCGCTCGTCGTCTTCACCCACACCGAGGTCGACCCGGCGTTCGAGGGCAAGGGCGTCGGCGGCCTGCTGGCCCGCCACGCGCTCGACGAGGTGGAGGCCGAGGGCGCCCGCAAGGTCATGCCGCTGTGCCCCTTCATCAAGGCGTGGATCGGCCGCCACCCCGACTACGTCCCGCTCGTCCACGGCTCCTCGACGGGCACCGGCGACCGCTGAGTCACTGGCTCGACCCCGACCCGGCGGGTCCCCCGTGAGCGGGCCGGTGCGGCACGACGGCGGCAGCCAGGGGGCCGATCGGCCTCGCTGCCGCTGCATGGCGCACGCGACTACGGATTCGGTTGCAAAGAAGCCCAATTCACACGATTCGAACACTTGTACTAACGGCGCACCTCCCCTAGGCTTGGGGTAGTGGAGGGGTAGGGGGTGGCGATCGTGGGACGTGGTCCGCGGCAGGTGCAGCTGGCCGGTGAGGCTGCCGTGGTGGCGTTGGCCGGCGCGTTCGCCACCACCTCGGTGTCCGGGTCGCGTGAGCAGTGGGCCGGTGCCGTGGGTGCGCTGCAGCGGGTGATCGACGTGGCGTCGGCGGCGCAGGACGCCGCGATCGTGCGCCTGGCGGCGGTCGA
>DATITJ010000202.1:0-5815 GCA_035467935.1 Ornithinibacter sp. | reverse complement strand
GTCGGCGACGTCACGGACACCGCCGTGCGGATCATGCTCGCCGCGGCCGACGCCTTCGCCGACCGGGGATTCCACGCGACGACGACCCGCGACATCGCCTCGCGCGCCGGGTTGTCCCCCGCCGGGGTCTACGTGCACTTCGCCTCCAAGGAGGTGCTGCTCTTCGAGCTGAGCCGACGCGGCCACGCCCGGGCCCGCGACCTGCTCCTCGCCGCGACCGAGGCCTCCCCCACGCCGACCGAGGCCCTGCGCGCGACCGTCGGAGGGTTCTCCCGTTGGCACGCCGAGCACTACGAGCTGGGCCGGATCGTGCAGTTCGAGTTCCGCCACCTCAGCCCCGAGCACCGCGACGAGGTCCTCACCCTGCGGAAGGAGATCGACCAGGTCGTCGCGGGGGTGCTGCGCGAGGGAGTCGCGAGCGGCGAGTTCGAGGTCGATGACGTGCCGACCACGGCGCTCGCGCTGCTGTCGATGGCTGTCGACGTCGCCCGCTGGTACGCCCCCGACGTCCGGCGCACGCCCGAGGCGATCGAGACGGCCTACGGCGACCTCGCGGTGCGCCTGGTACGCGCTCCGGCCTGACCCGCGTTCCACCGACGTGGTGTCCGCAACACCCGTGGGGGCCCGTGGGCTGCTGCGACCACGACGGTGCGCCAGGTCCACCTCCATCGCCGATCGCGCCGAGTGGGGAAACCGCCGACATCACCGCACTCATCTGCGCCGTGCCTCGGCGAGGTGCTCGGGGCCGCGACGGCGGCCATCGCGCTCGCGGCCGGGTTCATCGGCTACCTCCAGGCGGAGTCGATGCGCACCGAGGTGCCCGACCTCGTTATGGTGGCGCGGTGACAAAGTCCCAGGCCCTCGCCGGGCACGGCGGGTCCCCGTCGATCGCGACCCCCGACTACTGGTGGTACGTCGCCCGGGCCGACCTCCTCGAGACCGCCCTGCGCTCGCACGTCGAGGGCGGCCGGCTCGCCCTCGACCTCGGCAGCGCCGACGGCCCGAGCGCCGCCTGGCTGCGGGACGCCGTGCAGCGCACCGTGTCGCTCGACATCGACCCGCGCGGCCTGGGCTCGGACGGCGTGTGCGCCTCGGCACTGGCCCTCCCCTTCGAGGACGGCGCCTTCGACGTCGTGAGCGCCTTCGACGTCATCGAGCACTGCGCCCCCGAGGAGACCGCCCTCACCGAGGTGCGCCGGGTGCTCGGCCCGGGTGGGCGTTTCGTCATGTCGGTGCCCGCCTACACGTGGGCGTGGAGCGACTTCGACGTCGCGAACGGCCACCACCGCCGGTACACCAGGGCCCGCGCCGTCGCCGCCGTCGAGCGCGCCGGGTTCACCGTCGACCGGGCGACCTACGGCTTCGCCTCGGTCTTCCCGATGTTCGCCGTGGAGCGCGCCGCTCGAAAGGTCGCCCGCCGACGCTCGCACGGAGCCGTCGACGTCGTCCGGGTGCCCCAGGTGCCCAAGCCCCTCAACGACGTGCTGCTGCGGCTGTCGCGGCTCGACCGCGTCGTGCTCTCGCGCGGCGACCTACCCTTCGGGTCCTCGGTCTTCCTCGCTGCCACCCGCCGCAACTGAAGCGGCCCCACACGGCCTGCTGCGGGGCTCCGCTCAGCCGTCGAGCGGACCGCCCGACACCACTCGGGCCCGCACGTCGGCCGAGGTCTGTGCGAGCCCGGCCGCCAGTGGGGTGGACGCCAGTGCGTCGACCTCGGGCCACACCCGCGACTGCAGCCGGAGGTCGAGCACCTGTCCGGCGGAGGCACCCCCGACCGGGATGGTGCGCAGCGGGCGGTGGAACACCCGCCGCGCCTCCGACAGCAGGTAGCCGACCGTGACCGGCCGCCCCGAGGCGAGCACCTTCGCGACGACGGCGCCCGCCGGTTCCTGCCGCACCAGTGCGACCGCCCGCTCGACCATGCGACCGGCATCCGCGGCGTAGACGTAGTCGCGAATCGTGTCCATCGACACGAACACCGGCAACGGGCGCCCGGTCGCGTCGGCCAGGCAGAGCTGCGAGAGCAGGCCCTGCGGCTTGCCGAGGGCCTGGCCGGGACCGTAGACGTTGGAGAGCCGCCCCAGCACCGCCCGGATGCCGGTCGCCGCTGCGAGCGCCCGCACCTCCTGCTCCATCGCCAGCTTGGCGCGGCCGTAGGCCACGAGCGGGGCGGGCTCGGTCGACTCGTCGAACGGCGCCCGCGCGGAGCCGGCGTACAACCCACCCGCCGAGGACGCGACGAACACGACACCGTCGCCTGGACCCCCGGGGCCGGTCAGAGTGGTCGAGAGCGTCGCCATCGTGCGTGCGAAGACGCGCACCTCGGCGGCGAGGTCGTCCTCCCCGGTGGCGACGACCCCGGCACCCGCGCACCAGGCGAGGGTCCAGGGCCGACCGACGCGAGCCGCGCCGAGCCGGTCGACACCACGGGCGAGGGCCGCGACGCTGGCCTCCTCGTCACCCCAGGGCACGACCGTGGTCACCACGTCGTGCCCGGCGGCACGGCAGGCCGACACGACGTGACGCCCCACCAGCCCGCCGGCTCCCACCACCCAGGTGAGGGGGCGGAATCGATCGACCTCCGGGATCACGCCTCGTCCCGGCCCAGTGGGCCTTGGCGCGGGTCGCGCACCGGGAGGTAGAGCGGCTTGCCCATGGCCATGTTGACCGCCATGCCGACGTACTCCGCGATGACGCCGAGGCTGAACAGGATCATGCCGGTCGTGACCATGAGCAGGATCATCGTCGAGGTCCAGCCGGGCACGTCCCAGCTCCCGATCACCCGGCCCACGAGCAGGGCCAGGGCGACGACAGGGGCGAGGGCGACGGCAGCGGCGCCGAGGGCGCTCACCCACCGCAGTGGCCGGGTGCCGCTCGACAGGACGAGCCGCCAGAAGTGCGAGACGAGGCTGCGCAGGTCGTAGCCCGACGGCCGGCCACCCTCGGCCCGCATCCGCACCGGGCACGTCGTGACACGCCGGGCGACCCAGGCGATCGCGACGTCGAGGTAGATGCCCGGGCCGGCATACGCGGCGACCGAGCGGGCGACCTCGCCGAGGACGAGGCGATAGCTGTTGAACTCGGCCGCCGGAGCACCCTTGGCCATACGCTCGACGACCCACTTCGCCGCGCGGGAGGCGACGTTGCGCAGCGCGCCGTGCGGCGGCTCGTTCGTGGGGCGGGCGTAGACGACGTCGGCCTGCTCGTCCATCGCGGTGTCGATCATCCCGCCGACCGCCTCCGGGTCGTGCTGGCCGTCCTCGTCCATCGTGACGACCCACTCGCTGCCCGACGCGGCGATGCCGGCCAGGGTGGCGGCGTGCTGACCGAAGTTGCGGCTCAGCCAGACCACGCGCACCCAGTCGTGCGCCTCGGCCAGCTCGCGCATGACGGCGTCGCTGCGGTCGGGGCCGCAGTCGTGCACGAGGACGACCTCGGTGACCCGGTACGGCCGGCCGGCCGGGGTCGTGCGCTCGGCGACGCTGGCCGCGAGCTCCTCGACGACGGACCGCAGCGTGCGCTCTCCCTTGTAGACGGGGACGACGACCGACACGCGGTGGGTCGTCCGGTCGGGGGTGGCGGTCATGGCGGCCACCCTACAAGCGAGACGGCCGCACCCCGGTCACGGGGACGGGCCCTCACGGTGTCACCCGGATGCCGGGGTGTCCCGGGCCGGTGCCGAGGTCAGTCGCGGGTGAGCTTGCGGTAGGTGACCCGGTGCGGGCGGGCGGCGTCGGCGCCGAGCCGCTCGACCTTGTTGGCCTCGTAGGCCTCGAAGTTGCCCTCGAACCAGTACCACTTCGCGGGGTTCTCCTCGTCGCCCTCGTAGGCGAGGATGTGCGTCACGACGCGGTCGAGGAACCACCGGTCGTGGCTGATGACCACGGCGCAGCCGGGGAACTCGAGCCGCGCGTTCTCCAGGGAGCCCAGGGTCTCGACGTCGAGGTCGTTGGTGGGCTCGTCGAGGAGGAGCAGGTTGCCGCCCTCCTTGAGGGTGAGCGCGAGGTTGAGGCGGTTGCGTTCGCCACCGGAGAGGATGCCGGCCTTCTTCTGCTGGTCCGGGCCCTTGAAGCCGAACTGGCTGACGTAGGCGCGCGAGGGGATCTCGACGTGGCCGACGTTGATGTAGTCGTGGCCGCCCGAGACGGTCTCCCAGAGGTTCTTCTCGGGGTCCAGACCACCACGGCTCTGGTCGACGTAGGAGATCTTCACCGTGTCACCGACGTCGACGGTGCCACCGTCGGGCTCCTCGAACCCGACGATCGTCTTGAACAGGGTCGTCTTGCCGACGCCGTTGGCCCCGATGACGCCGACGATGCCGTTGCGCGGCAGGGTGAACGACAGCCCGTCGATGAGGACGCGGTCGCCGAAGCCCTTGCGGAGGTTCTTGACCTCGATGACCTTGCTGCCCAGGCGCGGGCCCGGCGGGATCTGGATCTCGTCGAAGTCGAGCTTGCGCGTGCGGTCGGCCTCGGCGGCCATCTCCTCGTAGCGGGCCAGACGGGCCTTGGACTTGGTCTGGCGGGCCTTGGCGTTGCTGCGCACCCACTCGAGCTCCTCGCCGAGGCGCTTGGAGAGCTTGGCGTCCTTCTTGCCCTGGACGAGCAGACGCGCCTGCTTCTTCTCGAGGTAGGTCGAGTAGTTGCCCTCGTAGGGGTAGGCGCGGCCGCGGTCGAGCTCGAGGATCCACTCCGCGACGTTGTCCATGAAGTACCGGTCGTGGGTGACCGCGACGACGGCTCCGTGGTAGGCCGCGAGGTGCTGCTCGAGCCATAGGACCGACTCGGCGTCGAGGTGGTTGGTGGGCTCGTCGAGCAGGAGCAGGTCGGGCTTCTGCAGGAGCAGCTTGCACAGCGCCACGCGACGGCGCTCACCGCCGGAGAGGACGGTGACGTCGGCGTCCGGCGGCGGACAGCGCAGGGCGTCCATCGCCTGCTCGAGCTGGGAGTCCAGGTCCCACGCGTCGGCGGCGTCGATGGCCTCCTGGAGGTGGCCCATCTCGGCCATGAGGGCGTCGAAGTCGGCGTCGGGCTCGGCCATGAGCGCCGAGATCTCGTTGTAGCGGTCGAGCTTGGCCTTGATCTCGCCCGCACCCTCCTCGACGTTGCCGAGGACGGTCTTGTCCTCGTTGAGCTCGGGCTCCTGCATGAGGATGCCGACGGAGTAGCCCGGGGTCAGCCGCGCCTCGCCGTTGGAGGGCTGGTCGAGGCCGGCCATGATCTTCAGGACCGAGGACTTTCCCGCGCCGTTGGGGCCGACGACGCCGATCTTGGCGCCGGGCAGGAAGGAAAGGGTGACGTCGTCGAGGATGACCTTGTCTGCGTGCGCCTTGCGGGCACGCGACATGACGTAGATGAACTCGGGCATGGGGGCAAGGCTATCGACCCGACCCGCCCCCGCCCGAATCCGCGCATCCGCGGCGCCCGACCCTCAGGCCGCCGCCTCGTCACCCGACGGGACGAGCGGCCCGGTGTCCGGGAACGGCTCCGGGCCCTGCCCCGAGGAGTCGACCTCGCCCAGCCCGCAACCGGGCGGGTCCTCGACGACGTAGGGGTCGGTCTCGGCGGTGCCGACGCCCTGCCCCGTGATGCCGTCCCCCACCGCGGAGGCACCCGCCCGGAGCCCGTCGCCCTCCTGCGCCCGACCCACCCGCGAGAACGCGGCGGTGCCGAACGACAGGTCGTGGCCGACGGCATCCGCGACGACCTCGACGGCCCACCACGTGGAGCCGTCGTCCTTCTGCCACGAGGTGACGTGCTGGCGCCCGTGCACGCTCACGGGCTGGCCCTTGCGCAGCGAGACACCCGCGTTGGCC
>DATITJ010000201.1:0-10102 GCA_035467935.1 Ornithinibacter sp. | reverse complement strand
GCCGTCCTGCATGATGTGCGCGATCTCGTAGCCGTACGCCGGGTCGTAGTGCACGACAGCCGGGTTCGTCGACGCGAGCAGCGGCGAGTGACCGTCGGCGTGCTGCAGCCCCTCACCGGTGAGCGTCGTCCGCCCGGCTGTGGCCCCGATCAGGAAGCCGCGTGCCAGCTGGGCGGCCATCGCCCAGATCGAGTCGCCGGTGCGCTGGAACCCGAACATCGAGTAGAAGACGTAGATCGGGATCATCGGCTGACCGTGCGTGGCATAGCTCGACCCGACGGCGGTGAAGGCCGCCATCGACCCGGCCTCGTTGATGCCGAGGTGCAGGATCTGGCCGTCCTTGGCCTCGCGGTAGGCGAGCATCAGGTCGGCGTCGACCGGGGTGTAGTTCTGCCCGTGCGGGTTGTAGATCTTGATCGTCGAGAAGAAGCTGTCCATCCCGAACGTGCGCGCCTCGTCGGGGATGATCGGCACGATCCGCTTTCCGAACTCCTTGTCCCGCATCAGGTCCTTGAGCAGCCGCACGAACGCCATCGTCGTGGCGACCTGCTGCTTGCCCGAGCCCTTCTTGACCTGGGCGTAGGCCGAGTCGTCGGGCAGGTGCACGGGGCTGTGCTTCGTGCGGCGGTCCGGCACACCGCCACCGAGCTTGGCGCGGCGCTCGAGGGCGTACTGGATGACGTCGTCGTCGGCGCCCGGGTGGTAGTACGGCGCGTTGTACGGGTCCTTCTCGAGCTGGTCGTCGCTGATCGGGATCTGGAGGCTGTCCCGGAAGTTCTTGAGGTCCTCGAGGGTGAACTTCTTCATCTGGTGCGTCGCGTTGCGCGCGGCGAACGTCGTGCCGAGGCCGTAGCCCTTGATCGTGTGCGCGAGGATGACCGTCGGCTGGCCGGTGTGCTCCGTGGCGGCCTTGTACGCGGCGTAGACCTTGCGGTAGTCGTGGCCGCCGCGCTTGAGCTTCCACCAGATGTCCTCGTCGGACCAGTCGGCCACCATCTTGCGGGTGCGCGGGTCGCGGTCGAAGAACTTCTCGCGCACGTGCTTGCCGTCGTTGGCGCGGAAGGTCTGGTAGTCGCCGTCCGAGGTGGAGTTCATCAGGTGGGTCAGCGCACCGTCGCCGTCGGCGGCGAGCAGCGGGTCCCAGCCGCGGCCCCACACGACCTTGATGACGTTCCAGCCCGCGCCCCGGAAGAAGGCCTCGAGCTCCTGGATGATCTTGCCGTTGCCGCGCACCGGGCCGTCGAGGCGCTGCAGGTTGCAGTTGATGACGAAGGTGAGGTTGTCGAGCTCCTCGCCCGCCGCGAGCTGGAGCAGGCCGCGCGACTCGGGCTCGTCCATCTCGCCGTCGCCGAGGTAGGCCCACACGCGCTGCTGGCTGGTGTCCTTGATGCCGCGGTTGTGGAGGTACTTGTTGAACTGCGCCTGGTAGATCGCGTTCATCGGGCCGAGGCCCATCGACACCGTCGGGAACTCCCAGAAGTCCGGCATGAGGCGCGGGTGGGGGTAGGACGGAATGGCCACCGGCGCACCGTCGACGATGTGCGACTTCTCCTGGCGGAAGCCGTCGAGGCGGTCCTCGGAGATCCGGCCCTCGAGGAACGCGCGGGCGTACATGCCGGGGGAGGCGTGGCCCTGGAAGAAGACCTGGTCGCCACCGCCCGGGTGGTCCTTGCCGCGGAAGAAGTGGTTGAAGCCGACCTCGTAGAGGGTCGCGGCCGAGGCGTACGTCGAGATGTGGCCGCCGACCCCGATGCCGGGGCGCTGCGCGCGGTGCACGATCATCGCGGCGTTCCAGCGCAGGAGGGCGCGGAAACGGCGCTCGACCTCCTCGTCGCCGGGGAACCACGGTTCCTGCTCCGGGCTGATCGTGTTGACGTAGTCGGTGGTCGTCAGTGACGGCACCCCCACCTGCATGGCGCGCGCGCGCTCGAGCAGGCGGAGCATGAGGTAGCGCGCCCGCATGCGGCCGGGGCCGCCGATCACCGCGTCGAGGCTGTCGAGCCATTCCTGGGTCTCGGCCGGGTCGATGTCCGGCAGGTGCGTCGGGATGCCGTTGAGGATGGGTCCGACGTCGTCGCGGGAGGCCACGCGCTCGTCCTTTCGCTGATGACGGGTCGCGCCCCGGAGGAGCGCGCTCGCGGCCCATCCTTCACCCGATCGGCGCCGGTCGCCCAATCGCGTGCACGCTACTGACGGGTATGCCGTGCGGGCGCCGCCCGGCGCAGGTCAGGAGGCGATCCGGTCGCCCCGCGCGTAGACCGAGAAGTGCGGCCGGCGGGTGAACGCGACGAGCGTGATGCCGCACTCCTGCGCGAGGTCCACGGCCAGCGAGGTGGGGGCACCGACGGCGACGACCGCGGGGATGCCGGCCATGCTCGCCTTCTGCACGATCTCGAAGCTGGCCCGCGCGCTGGTGACGAGCACGGTGCCGGTCAGCGGCAGGGCGCGGTCGCGGGCGGCGGCACCGACGACCTTGTCGACGGCGTTGTGCCTCCCGACGTCCTCGCGGACGAGGAGGAGCTCGCCGTTTGCCGTCGCCAGGCCGGCCGCGTGGACGCCCCCGGTGCGCTCGAACACGGGCTGACGGGCACGCAGTGCCTCGGGGAAGCCCGCCACCACGGCGGGGGCGACGATGAGCGGGTCGTCGGCGACGGCATACCGGCTCGTCGTGCGCACCGCCTCGACCGATGCCGACCCGCAGACGCCGCAGGCGCTCGTCATCGACTCGGTGCGCTCGCGGGCCGGACGGTGGAGCACGACACCGGGGGCGAGGGTGACGTCGACGACGTTGTAGGTGGGGGAGCCGGCCTCGTCGACGTCGGTGCAGTGCATGAGCGTCGCGACCTCGTCGGCGGCGTGCAGCAACCCCTCGGTGAGGAGGTGGCCGATGGCCAGGTCGAAGTCGTCGCCGGGGGTGCGCATCGTCGTGGTGAGCGGGGCGTCGCCGACACGGATCTCCAGGGGCTCCTCGACCGCGACCGTGTCGGTGCGCTCGACGCGCGCACCGCTGCTGACGTCGAGGCGCGTCCGGCGCACCCGCGTCGTGACCCGACCCATGCCGTCATCCAAACACACGCCCGGCGCGGCTCCGGCTGTTGCAGGGAGCGGAACACCACGGGCGGGGCGGTGCCGGCCCCGCCTACGGTCCGGACATGAGCGACAACCCCGAGATCGGCCTGTCCGTCGACGTCGACGGCATCGCGACGAATTACCACCGGGCCGGCTCCGGCCCGGTCGTCCTCCTCGTGCACGGCTAGGGCCCCGGGGTCTCGGCCTGGGCCAACTGGCGGCTGACCATCCCGGCCCTGGCCGAGCGGTTCACCGTGATCGCCCCGGACGTCGTCGGCTTCGGGTTCACCGACCGGCCGGAGGGGTTCGACTACTCCCTCGGGTCGTGGCGCAGCCACCTGCTGGGGTTCGCCGACGCCCTCGGCCTGGACCGCTTCTCGGTCGTCGGCAACAGCTTCGGCGGTGGACTGGCCATCTCGATGGCCGCACACGCCCCCGAGCGGGTCGAGCGGCTCGTGCTCATGGGTGCGGCCGGGGTGTGCTTCCCGATCACCGAGGGCCTGGACCGGGTCTGGGGCTACGAGCCGTCGCTGGAGGCGATGCGGGGGCTGCTCGCCGTCTTCGCGCACGACCCGGCCTTCGCCACCGACGAGCTGGCCGCGCTGCGGTATGCCGCGTCGGTGCGGCCGGGGTTCCAGGAGTCGTTCGCGGCGATGTTCCCGGCGCCGCGCCAGCGCTGGGTCGACGCCCTGGCCACCCCCGAGGACGTCATCGCCGCCCTGCCGCACCGCGCCCTGGTGGTCCACGGCCGCGACGACCGGGTCATCCCGCTCGCGAACGCCTACCGGCTGCTGGACCTCATCGACGACTCCCAGCTGCACGTGTTCGGCCGGTGCGGCCACTGGACCCAGATCGAGCACGCCGACGAGTTCAACCGGTTGGTCGGCGACTTCCTGGCCTGAGGCACACTGGGGTCATGGTCGACCCCTCGCCCGTGCCGCCCGCGACGACCGGAGCGTCGACCACGGTGACCCTGCACGGCGGTGACCTCCCGTGGCGCCCCGTCTCACCGCGGCTCGCCCGGGTGCGCCTGATCACCCTCGCCGCCTTCGCGGTGCCGCTGCTCGTCGCCGCGGTGCTCGTGGGGGTGCTCGTCACCGGGTGGGCACTGCTCGGGGCAGTCGCCGTGGGCGTGCTCAGCGCGTGGTCGGCGTGGGTCATCGTGCGGCAGGTCAGTGCCATCTCGTGGGTCGAGCTCGACGAGGAGATCGTCATCCGACGCGGCCGGCTCTTCCGCAGCCTGGTGAGCGTCCCCTACGGCCGCCTCCAGTACGTCGACATCCAGTCGGGGCCGCTCATGCGCTCGCAGGGCATCGCGACGTGCGAGATCCACACGGCGTCACCCGAGAGCGGGGGGTCGCTGCCCGGCCTGCCCGTTGCCGAGGCCGAGGCCCTGCGCACCCGCCTGTCCGCACGCGGCGAGGCCCAGCGGGCGGGCCTGTGACGGATCCCGTCCCGCCGCCGGCCATGGGGGAGCCGGACGGGTGGCAGCGGCTCCACCCCCTCTCGCCGATCCTGCGCGGCGGCATCGTGCTCCTCGCCGTGCTCGGCTACGCAGCGTCCCAGCTGTTCGACCGGGTGCTGACCTCGCTCGGGCTGGGTTCGCTGCTGCCCGGCGGGGGGATCCCCGACGGTGGGAGCCCCGACGACCCCACCGAGGCGCTCGTCGCCCACCCGTTCGTGGCCCTGCTGCTCGTGCTCGCCGCCATCGGCGTCGTGGCGGGCGCGAACTGGCTCAGCTGGCGCTTCTCCCGCTTCCGGGTCGCGCCGCACCAGGTCGAGCTGCGCCAGGGGATCCTGTTCCGCCAGCACCGGCAGGTGCCGTTCGAGCGGGTGCAGGCCGTGGAGCTGTCGCGACCGCTGCTGGCCCGGCTGCTCGGGCTGGCCCAGGTCGTCGTGCAGTCGGCGGGTGGCTCCGACTCGCACCTGCGCCTCGCCTTTCTCTCGCTCTCGCGTGCCGAGCAGCTGCGCGACGAGCTGCTCGTGCGGGCCGGCCGGTCCGACGAGGTCGCGCTCCCGGCGCCCGACCCGGCCGACGGGAGCCCGGCCGACCGGTCCGACCACCCGGGCGGGCCCGACGCGACCGCGGTCCCCGCACGTCCCGGCGGACCGGCCGGCGCCGGCACCCCCGTGCTGTCCGTGCCGAACGGCCGGCTCTTCGTCGCGACGATCCTGCACAGCTCCACGATCGTGCTCGGGGTACTGGCCGTCGCCGCCGTCGGCGGCACCGGGCTGGGCCGCTTCGGCCCGGTCGTGCTCGTCGGCGTGCCCGCCCTGCTGCCCATCGCGATCGGTGTCGGCATCAGCCGCGTCAAGGAGCTGCTGACCCACGGCAACTTCCGCATCGCCGACACCGGCACCGGGGTCCGCGTGCAGGAGGGCCTCACCGACCTGCGCACCACGACGATCCCGATGCACCGCATCCAGGCCCTCGAGCTCGTGCAGCCGCTGTGGTGGCGGGCGCTGGGCTGGTGGCGGATCCGGGTCAACGTGGCGGGCGCGCAGGGTGGCGGCGACGGCGACGACAGCCGCGAGACCACCCTGCTGCCCGTCGGGACCCTCGACGACGCGCGGCTCGTGCTCGCCGTGGTGGCGCCCCGCCTGGCCCACGAGCTGTGGCAGCACGCGGCGCTCGGCGACGGCCCCGAACCCGGGTGGCGGTCCGTCTCGCGCCGGACGCGCGCGCTCGACCCGCTGTCGTGGCGCCGCAACGCGTGGACCGTCGACCCGTATGCCGTGATCCTCCGCAGCGGCCGCGTCACCCGCCGCGTGGTGGCGGTGCCGCACGCCCGCGTGCAGTCGCTCGGCCTGAGCCAGGGGTGGCTCGAGCGACGGCTGCGCGTGGCCTCGGTGCAGGTCGTCCCGGCCCCCGGGCCGGTGGACCCGCGACTGTCCCACCTCGAGGTCGAGGACGCCGAGTCGTTCCTCGCCGAGGTCTCCGACCGGGCCCGCGTCGCGCGGCGCGCCGGACATCCGGAGGCCCCAGCGCTTGCACCCGACCCTCCGGGGTTGGTGGACTGGACCCCGCACCTGCAGGGATCCCCCGACAACGAGAGGTCATGACGACGTGAACAGCCCCGCCCCACCCCCGGTCGACCCGGGCGCGAACGGCACCGCAGCCGTCGAGCGGCTCGGGTTCGCCCGCGACCAGGTGGTCCAGGAGTTCGGCTACGACTCCGACACCGACGACGAGTTCCGCTACGCCGTCGAGGACCTCTGCGGTGGCGAGATCGAGGACGACGACTACACCGGGGGTGCCGACGCGGTGCTCCTGTGGTGGCGCGAGGGCGACGGAGACCTCGGCGACGCCCTCGTCGACATGGTGGGTGTCCTCGAGGACGGCGGCTTCGTCGTGCTCCTCACCCCCAAGGCCGTGGGTGACGAGGTCGACGCGAGCGAGATCGACGAGGCGGCCGTGACCGCCGGGCTGCACACCGCCGGGACGTTCAACGCCTCACCGGGCTGGCGCGCCCACAAGCTCGTCGCACCCAGGACGAAGGTGCGGCGCTAGCGTCCTCGCCCTGCTGGCAGGATGGTCGCCATGACGACGTCCACCCTGGCTCCGCTCGCCGTCGGGCAGATGGCGCCCGACTTCGCCCTCCGCGACCAGAACGGCGTGGAGGTGTCGCTGGCCGCGCTCACGGCCGAGAAGAACGTCGTCGTCGTCTTCTACCCGTTCGCCTTCTCGGGCATCTGCACCGGCGAGCTCGACGAGATCCGCGACCACCTCGAGCGCTTCGTGTCCGACGACCTGCAGGTCGTGTGCATCTCCTGCGACCCCATGTTCACGCTGCGCGCGTGGGCCGACATCCAGGGCTACTTCTTCCCGCTCGTCTCCGACTTCTGGCCGCACGGCGAGGTCACCCGTGCCTACGGCGTGCTCAACGAGCGCACCGGCGCCCCGGTGCGCGGCACCTTCCTCGTCGGCCGTGACGGCACCGTGCGGTGGACCCTGATCAACTCCCCGGGGGATCGTCGCGACTTCAGCGGCCTCACCGCGGAGGTCGCCGCCCTCCCGTGACCACGGGCCGGCCGGGCACCTGCCACAATGGCCGCGGTCGGCACCGCCCCCAGGCGTCCCCAGCCGTCCGGGGCCTGTAGCTCAGCTGGTAGAGCGCCGCGTTTACACCGCGTAGGTCGTCGGTTCGATCCCGGCCGGGCCCACATGAGCGAGCACCCCCTGACCCTGCGCGAGGTGCTCGAGGTGCTCGAGCGTCTCTACCCGCCGCACACCGCCCAGTCCTGGGACCGGGTCGGCCTCGTCACGGGTGACCCCGACCAGCCGGTGCGCCGGGTGCACCTCGCGGTCGACCCCACCCTCGCCGTCATCGAGGAGGCCCGCAACCTCGGTGCCGACCTGCTGCTCACCCACCACCCGCTGCTCCTGCGCGGCGTGCACAGCGTCGCCACGACGAGCGCGAAGGGGGCGAGCGTGACCCACCTCGTCGTGGGGGACGTCGCGCTCTACGTCGCCCACACCAACGCCGACGTCGCGGCCGAGGGTGTCGGTGTGGCGCTCGCCGAGGCGTGTGGGCTCACCGACACCGAGCCGCTCACCCTCCGCGAGGACCAGCCCCTGGGCCGCGTCGGCGACCTCGCGGAGCCGCTGGCCCTGCGCACCTTCGTCGAGCGGCTGGCGACCCGCCTGCCCGAGGCGGCGGGCGGCATCCGCGTGGCCGGTCCGGCGGATGCCGTGGTCCGGCGCGTCGCCCTCCTGGGCGGGGCGGGCGACGACCTCCTCGACGCGGTGCGCGCGAGCGGGGCGGACGTCTACGTCACCGCCGACCTGCGCCACCACCCGGTGCTCGAGGCCCGTGAGGAGGCCCGCGGCGGACCGCCCTACCTCGTCGACGCGGGGCACTGGGCGAGCGAGCACGTCTGGCTCGCGCGGGCCGAGCGGGCGCTGCGTGCCGGGCTCGGCGAGCACGCCACTAGGGTGGAGACCCACATCAGCACAGTGCGCACCGACCCGTGGACCTTCGTGGTCGGTGCCGACCCCGGAGGTATGCCGTGAACGCCGAGTCCGCCCGCCAGCTGCGGCTGCTCGACCTCCAGGCGATCGACACCCGGCTCGACCAGATCGCCCACGCGCGCACCCACCTGCCGCAGCTCGCCGAGCTGGCCGACCTCGAGGGCAAGGCCCGCCTCATCGACGACCAGCTCGTGCGCTCGCGCACCGAGCTCGACGACGTGCAGCGCGAGGTGCGCAAGGCCGACGCAGACGTGCAGCAGGTGCGCGACCGTGCGGCCCGCGACCAGGCCCGCCTCGACGCGGGCACCGGCACGGCCAAGGACCTCCAGGCGATCCAGCACGAGCTCACCTCGCTGGCCCGGCGCCAGGGCGAGCTCGAGGAGATCGAGCTCGAGGTCATGGAACGCGCCGAGGCCGCCGAGAGCGACGTCGCCGAGCTCGAGCGCGGCCGCGGCGAGCTGACGGCCCGCATCGAGGCCCTCCAGGCCGCCCGCGACGCGGCGCTGGCCACGCTCGACGCCGAGGCCGGCGACATCGCCGGGCCGCGCCCGACCGTCGTCGACGAGGTCGGGGCCGACCTCGTCGCGCTCTACGAGAAGATCCGCTCGAGCTCGGGCGACACCGGGGCAGCGGCCCTGCGCCAGCGTCGGTGCGGGGGCTGCCAGCTCGAGCTCAACCCGGTCGAGATCGAGCGCCTGCGCGCCGCACCCGAGGACGAGGTGCTGCGCTGCGAGGAGTGCCGCCGCATCCTCGTGCGCACCCCCGAGTCCGGGCTGTGAGCCGACGGCTCACCGTCGAGGCCGACGGCGGGTCGCGCGGCAACCCCGGCATCGCCGGCTACGGCGCGCTCGTGCGTGACACCGAGACCGGAGCTCTCCTCGCGGAGCGCGCCGAGCCGCTGGGCACGGCATCCAACAACGTCGCGGAGTACCGCGGGCTCATCGCCGGTCTCGAGGCGGCCGCGGCCATCGACCCGGCCGCGGTGGTGCTGGCCAGGCTCGACTCCAAGCTCGTCGTCGAGCAGATGTCGGGCCGCTGGAAGATCAAGCACGAGGACATGAAGCGGCTCGCGCTGCAGGCCCGCGACGTCGCCGCGGACATCCTCCGGGCCGGGGGAGCGGTGCGCTACGAGTGGATCCCGCGGGAGGAGAACAAGGACGCCGACGCCCTGTCGAACGTCGCGATGGACGGTCTCACCGTGCACCGCGACCTCTGGCCCGCGGAGCTCGCCGAGGAGGCCGAGCAGGCCGAACAGGCCGCCACGCTTGCCGACGGTGGCGCCTGTGCTCCCGTTGCGCACCTGCGCGGAACCCCGGTGCGGGTCGTGCTCGTCGCCGAGGCACCGCAGGACACCGCCCGGACCGCCGCCGCGGCCGCGGTCTCGCACCTGCTCGGCGGTGCGCCGCGCTGCCTGCTGACCTCCCGCTCCGACACCGCTGTCGAGACCGCGGCCGAGGTCGCAGCGGTGCTGGGCGCCGGGGCCGTCGTCGACGCCGGGTGGGACGCCGCCGGGGAGGCCCTCGCCGGTGCCTGGGACCGCGTCGTCGCCCGCGGTGGCACCACCGTCGTCGTGTGTGACGCGGATGCCGTGCGCGGCGTCCTCGCCCACGTCCTGGGGGTGCCCGCCGACCGCCGCGGCCGCCTCGCCGTGGCGGCGGGGTCGCTCGCCGGCGTCGAGGTCTGGGACGACGGCACGGTCTCGGTGGCCTTCACCAACCGCACCTGAGACGGCCCGCGGCGACCTCGTGCCGCCGTCTGGGCTCGGGGCCATGAGCCACGCAGGTGACGTCACCCCGGCCCAGGCGCATGCCGCGGTCACCGCTGACGACGACGCCCTCCTCGTCGACGTGCGCACCCGCCGCGTGACCTACGTCGGCGTGCCGGACCAGTGAGCAGTCTTGGCCACCGGCCCACTCCCCGTGGACCGGGCGTGGCGCTGATAGCCTCGACGATCACCAACCGTTGCGGCTCACCCGCCGCTGGAACGCCAGAGGAGCTTCTCCATGTCGGCACCAGCCATCGAACGCGCCCTAGACGCCCTCGACGTCGATCAGTTCTGGG
>DATITJ010000200.1:0-2299 GCA_035467935.1 Ornithinibacter sp. | reverse complement strand
CCCGCGCGACGACCGCGACGACCGCGACGACCGTGCCGCCGACGACGAGCACGACCGGCACGAGCGCCACTGACCTGACCGATCCCGGCCCACGTCAGGGGCGCCACGCGGGGTCGCGGCCGATGAAGCCGAGCAGGCGGTCCTGCGCGGAGGCGTCGTCGGCGACCGGCACGCGCGGGCCGTACTGCCCCGACGAGCGCATCAGCTCCTCGACGGGCTCCATGCCCGCCAGCATCTCCTCGCAGACGCGCGGGTCGAGCGTGACGTCCTGCCCCGCGGCGCGGGCGAGGTCCCAGGTGTGCATGAAGACGTCGGCGGTGTAGAAGCGGTCGACGGCCCGGCCGAGGGGGAGGTCGCCGGTGTACGGGTCCGCGAAGACCGACCCGACCGTGGCGGGGTCGTCGAGCACGGCCTGGACGGCGCGCGCCTGGGCCTCCCAGGCGCCGAGGGGGTCCCGGTCGACCGGTGGGCCGGGGGCCAGGCGGATGCCGGTGCCGGACGCGAGGAAGCCCGGGAACCACTCGACGAGGTGCGCGACGACGTCACGCGCGGCCCAGCCGGGCACGGGGGTGGGTGCGTCCCACTCGCTCGTGGCCCGGGCCACCTCGGTGAACCGTGCCGCGACGGCACGGTGGCGCCCTGCCGGGTCGGCCGTGGAGGCCGTGGACAGCTGGTCGGTCATCCCGGCCTCCTCGACCACGTGGTCGACCAACCCTAGGCCTCACCCCCCGCCCCCGTCGACACCCGGGGCCGTTCGGTGGCGTGGCCGGCCCTCCAGCCGCCGGACGGCCCGGCGGACCTACTTGTCGACGTCCCCCACGACGAAGAACATCGAGCCGAGCACGGCCACCATGTCGGAGACGAGGCAGCCGGGGAGCACCTCGGTGAGCACCTGGACGTTGTTGAACGACGCCGAGCGCAGCTTGAGGCGCCACGGCGTCTTCTCGCCGCGGGACACCAGGTAGTAGCCGTTGAAGCCGAGGGGGTTCTCGGTCGCGGTGTAGCGCTCACCCTCGGGCACCTTGAGCACCTTGGGCAGGCGCTGGTTGACCGGCCCCGCCGGCAGCGTCGCCAGCGTGTCGAGGCACGCCTCGGCGAGGTCGAGGCTCACGTGCACCTGCTCGAGCAGCACCTCGAGCCGCGCGAGGCAGTCGCCCGCGGTGCGGGTCACCACCCGGCCGGGGCCGCCCGGGGCGAACAGACCGGCATACGCGAGGTAGGGGTCGTCACGGCGCAGGTCGACGTCGAGCCCGCTCGCCCGCGCGATGGGACCGGACACCCCGTAGGCCGCGCACGTCGCCGCGTCGAGGATCCCCACCCCGCGGGTGCGGGCCTCGAGGATCTCGTTCCCGACGATGAGGGACTCGAGCTCGGGAAGCCGACGGCGCACTGCCGCCACGGCATCGGCCACCCGTGCGAGCCAGCCGGCCGGGACGTCCTCCTTCAGGCCCCCGACCCGGTTGAACATGTAGTGCATCCGGCCGCCGGAGGCCTCCTCCATGACGGCCTGGAGCTCCTCGCGCTCGCGGAACGCGTAGAACACGGGCGTGATCGCACCGAGCTCGAGGGGGTAGGAGCCCAGGAACATCAGGTGCGAGAGCACGCGGTTGAGCTCGGCGAGCAGGGTGCGCAGCCAGACCGCCCGCTCGGGCACCTCCATGCCGAGCAGGGCCTCGACCCCGAGCACGACCCCGAGCTCGTTGCCGAACGCCGAGAGCCAGTCGTGGCGGTTGGCGAGCACGGTGATCTGGCGGTAGTCGCGCACCTCGAAGAGCTTCTCGGCGCCGCGGTGCATGTAGCCGACGACGGGCTCGGCGGTCACGATGCGCTCGCCGTCGAGCACGACCCGCAGGCGCAGCACGCCGTGCGTGGCGGGGTGCTGCGGGCCGATGTTGAGGACCATGTCGGCCGTCGCGAGGCCGCCGGCGCCCGTGGCGACGTCGAGCACGCGGGGTCCGGTCTCGGAGGTCACCTGCGTCAGTCTGCCGCACGGGCGGGCCCGACACCGGGGGGACGCTCGCTCGCGCTCACCGACCGGGTCCGGCGCGGTTCGCCCTCGCCGTCACGAGGCCGACGTCGACGTCGCGCCCCTCGACTCCCCTCTCGTCGCAGGGCGGCCCTGGTCCTGCAAGCGCGAGGTGGGCGGACGGCATCCGGGCCCTCATCACCGTCCACGGTCCCGCCGCCGCCTCGAGTCACCTCCTCGGCACCCGGCGCAGCACCCACGCGAAGCCGCCGAGACCGCCCGGGTCGCCGAGTGCGGCGGCCGCCGAGGAGCGGGCGAGGGCGGCGAGGTAGG
>DATITJ010000199.1:0-1799 GCA_035467935.1 Ornithinibacter sp. | reverse complement strand
ACTCGGGGTTCTTCGTGCGCACCCACTGGGTGTGGAAGATCGCGACGATCAGCGACATGCCGATCGTGATGGGCACGAAGAGGAAGTGGTAGACGGTCGTGATGGCGAACTGCCACCGGGCGACATCGACGGCATCCATGCAGGACTCCCGGGGTGAAGACGACGTGACGTAGTAGATCTAAACTACAGCGCGTAGGAGATGCAGCAAGAGGCGGTCCGTCCCACGGCCGGGTGAGTCCGCGCACGTCGTCGGGGGCGGCCCCGACGGTGACGGCCGGGGCGACGCCGACGCCGGATGCCGGTCACGCACCTTCCGCCCGCCGCCTCGCCGTGCGACCGTGGTCGGGTGCACCGCGACGACCTCGTCCGCCTCCGCCGGGCCCGCGACCGGATGGACCGCGACTACGCCGACGCGCTCGACGTGCCGGCCCTGGCCGCGCAGGCCCTGATGTCGACCGGGCACTTCCACCGCAGCTTCCGCGAGGCCTACGGCGAGACGCCGTACCAGCACCTCATGACCCGGCGGGTCGAGCGGGCGGCGGCCCTGCTGCGGATGGGCCGGCTGTCGGTCACCGAGGTGTGCATGGCCGTGGGGTGCACCTCGCTCGGGTCGTTCAGCGCCCGCTTCACCGAGCTCATGGGAGTGACCCCGAGCGACTACCGGGCGCGCTCGCACGAGGAGCGGCGCGGCATCCCCGCCTGTGTCGCCAAGCAGGTCGACCGGCCCACGAGGAAGCGCCCGGGTCGGTCAGGATCGGAGAAGCGGGAGGCGGTCGCCGGTGCCTAACCTCGACGACATGGACACGACCACCAGCAGCGCATCACCCCACGACACCCGGACCGCCGGGATGCCGGCCGCCGCCGGTTCGCCGGCCACCGCGACGCTCGCCGTCGCCAACTGCTTCCTCGTCGTCGACGACCACGACGCAGCGCTCGCCTTCTACCGTGACGTCCTGGGCTTCACCGTGACCCAGGACGTCAGCATGGGCGACCACCGCTGGCTCAGCGTCGCGACGCCGACCCAGCCCGAGCTCGAGATCACCATCCAGTCGGTCGGGGGAGGCCCGGGCACGAGCGATGAGGACCGCGCCGCGATCGATGCCCTCCTCGCCAAGGGCCTGATGAGCCCGCTGATCTTCGGCTGTGACGACGTCGACGCGCTCTTCGAGCACGTGGCGGCATCCGGCGCCGAGGTGCTGCAGGAGCCCACCGACCAGTTCTACGGCGTGCGCGACTGCGCGTTCCGCGACCCCGCGGGCAACCTGCTCCGCTTCAAGACCGCCCTGCCGCAGGACTGAGCCGGCAAGGGTCCCGGCTCAGGCCCGGGTCGTGGGGTAGCCCTCGGGGTTGTCGCGTTGCCAGCGCCAGGTGTCGAGGCACATGTCGTCGACGGTGCGGGTGGCGCGCCAGCCGAGCTCGGTCTCGGCGCGGGTGGGGTCGGCGTAGGAGGCGGCGATGTCGCCGGGGCGGCGGGCCACGACCTCGTGGGGCAGCTCGTGGCCGCAGGCCCGCTCGAAGGAGTGCAGCAGCTCGAGCACGGAGGTGCCGTGGCCGGTGCCGAGGTTCCACGTCGAGACGGCATCGGTGGTGGTGCCCAGGCGGTGCAGTGCCGCGATGTGCCCGGCGGCGAGGTCCTGGACGTGGATGTAGTCGCGCAGGCCGGTGCCGTCGGGGGTGGGGTAGTCGTCGCCGTAGACGAGCAGCTTCTCGAGCCGGCCCACGGCCACCTGGGCGATGTAGGGCATGAGGTTGTTGGGGATGTCGGAGGGGTCCTCGCCGATGGTGCCGGAGGGGTGGGC
>DATITJ010000198.1:0-4959 GCA_035467935.1 Ornithinibacter sp. | reverse complement strand
ATCAGCTCGACGTCGGTGGGGTTGCGGTCGAGCCCGGTGAACGCCTCGACGAGGTAGTCGACCTCGTCGTCGGACAGGGCCAGGCCGTATGCCGTGTCGGCCTCCTCGATCGCGGTGCGGCCGCGGCCGAGCACGTCGACGGGCTCCATCGGCTCGGCCTCGCGCTCGTCGAAGAGCGCCGCGGCGCCGGCGCGGGTCGGCAGCGCGGCCTCGGTCATCCGGTCGTGGAGGAGGTCTGCCGCGGCGCCCCACTGCTCCTCGGTGAGGGGGACGTCGCCGGCGAGGAGGTACTCCGTCACGCGCTCGACGCGGCGCACGTCGACGCCGCAGTTGTGCGCGATGTCGGTCGCCTTGGACGCCCACGGCGACAGCGTGCCCGGGCGCGGGGCGACGACCACGGTGGCGAGGTGGGAACCCTGCGCGTCGCCGGCATACGGCGTGCCGTAGGTGAGGAGCCGCTGCACGGTGGCGCGGGTCGTGTCGTCGAGGTCGACCTCGCTCGCGACCCAGTGCACGTGCCTGGCGCTGAGCCCGGTGAGGCGCGGGGCGACCCGCGTCAGCCGGGTCAGCAGGGCGGCGGCCCGCAACGATGAGAGGGCGTTGCCGCCCGGGACGGTGGTCAGCACGAGGTCGTGCGACGAGGCCATGGGTGCGGTCTCCCGGAGGTGTGGCGCGGGGGCGGATGCCGGGCCAAGGCTACCGGGGTGGCGCAGCACCGCACGCAGCCGCCCGCGCCGAGGTCCCGGGTCCCTCGCGTGCGCACTGACCGGGCGGAGGCACCCCGCCGAGCCGGGGAAGGTCGGGTGGGGTCGGGTCGGGAGCAGGCAACACGCCGGGGGCGAGTGCCCCGAGCCCTGCGTGTTGCCTGCACTCGATGACGCCCGACGGTGCCACAGGGGCCTCGGTGGCGCGCGAGCCGCCGGCGCTCAGAAGGACTCACCGGTGAGGCGTTCGTAGGCCTCGACGTACTTCGCCCGGGTCTGGGCGACGACGTCCGCCGGCAGCGAGGGAGGCGGCTCGCCCGAGGACTTCGACCAGCCCGATGCCGGCGACGTGAGCCACTCGCGCACGAACTGCTTGTCGAAGCTCGGCTGCGGGTGGCCGGGCTCCCACCGGTCGGCCGGCCAGAAGCGTGACGAGTCGGGCGTCAGCACCTCGTCGGCGAGCACGACCTCGTCGCCGCGCAGGCCGAACTCGACCTTGGTGTCGGCGAGCAGGATGCCGCGAGCCGCGGCGACCTGGTTGCCGCGCTCGAGGATCGCGACCGTGAGGTCACGCACCCGTGCCGCGAGCTCACGGCCCAGGTCCGCCTCGACGACGGAGAACGGGATCGGCTCGTCGTGCTCGCCGGCCGGCGCCTTGGTCGACGGGGTGAAGATCGGCTCGGGCAGGCGGTCGCCGTCGACGAGGCCGTCGGGCAGCCGGATGCCGCTCACGGCGCCGGTCGCGGTGTACTCGCCCAGCCCTCCGCCGGTGAGGTAGGCCCGGGCGACGCACTCGACGGGGAGCATCTCGAGGCGCTCGACGAGCACGGCCCGGCCGGCCACGGCATCCGGCACGTCGCTGGAGACGACGTGGTTGGGCACGAGGTCCTCGAGCCGCGCGAACCACCACAGCGACAGCCGGGTGAGCACCTCGCCCTTGTCGGGGATCGGGGTGTCGAGGACGAAGTCGAAGGCGGAGATGCGGTCGGACGCGACGAGGAGCAGCCGGTCGCTGCGCGGCTGACCCGTGGCCGGGTCGGCGGGCGCGTAGAGGTCGCGGACCTTGCCCGAGTAGACGTGGGCGTAGCCGGGCAGGTCCAGGGGCGCGTCGGGCATGGCACCGATTCTTCCAGCCGGGCCGCCCGCCCCGACCCGCCGACCCGCCCGACCCCTCCGCCACGACCTCGTGGCCCCGGCGAGGTCAGTCGGCGCGGGCGGCCTCCGGCCAGCGCCGGGGTCCGGGGCCCTCGACCGCCAGCTCGTCGTCGTGGTTGTAGACCGGGCACGAACGCAGCGAGAGGCACCCGCAGCCGATGCAGGCCGCGAGTCCGTCACGCACCGTGGTCATGGCCTCGATCCGCTCGGTGAGCAGCGCGTGCCACCGGGTCGACAGGCGCGTCCAGTCGCGCTTGGTGGGTGGACGGTCCTCGGGGAGCGTCGCGAGCGCGTCGCCGACCTCGCGCAGGGACAGCCCGAACCGCTGTCCGGCGCGGACCACGGCGATGCGTCGCAGGGTGTGCCGCTCGAACTGACGCTGGTTGCCCGCGGTGCGCACCGAACGGACCAGCCCGCGTTCCTCGTAGAAGCGCACCGCGGCCACGGAGACGCCCGAGCGCGCGGCGACCTCGCCGATGGGGAGCAGGTCGTGTCCGTCCACCCCGCGACGATAGCCGACTTGACCTCAAGCGCACTTGAGGTTTCAGGATGGGACCATGACGACCTCGGGGACCGCCACTCCCGCCACCGACCTCCCCGCAGGACCCGCCCCCACCGCCACCGACCCCGCGGGTCCGGTCCGCCTTCTCGAGCGTGCGAACCTGCCGGTCGTGGTCGGCGTCGTCGCCCTGGTGACGCTCGCGGCCTTCGAGAACCGCGCCGTCATGACGATCCTCCCCACCGTCGTGCGGGACCTCGACGGCTGGGCGTTGTTCGGTGCCTCGACCGGCGCCTCCCTCGTGACCTTCACGGTCGCGATGGCCTGGTCGGGCGGCTGGACCGACCGCGTCGGCCCCCGCCCGGTGCTGCTGTGGGGTCTGGGGCTGTTCGTCGCGGCGCAGGTCGTGTCGGCCCTCGCCCCGACGATGGCGGTCTTCGTCGCGGGACGCGCGGTCTCCGGAGCCGCCGAGGCGCTGGTCGACACCTCGCTCCTGGTGCTCGTGGCCCAGTCGCTCCCCGAGCAGCTTCGGGCCAAGGTCTTCGCGTCCTTCGCGGCGGCCTGGATCCTCCCCTCGCTGCTGGGCCCGAGCCTGGCCGGCGGGCTCGACGCCCTCGCGGGGTGGCGGGTGGTCTTCGTCGGACCCCTCCTCGTCGCGCCCGTCGCCCTGGCCCTGCTCCGACCCGCCCTGCGCCGCACCCACGCGGGTGGTGCGGGGACACCGGATGCCGGTGGCACGGCATCCGAGCGACGTCGCGTGGCCGCGGCCCTCCTCCTCGCCGCCGGGCTGGCCGTGACGACCTTCTCGGCACCCCTGCTCACGGACCCGTCGAGCCGCGCGATGGGCGTCGCCGTGATCGGGGCCGGGGTGCTGCTCGTCGTCGTCGGGGGCGCCCGGGCGCTTCCGCGCGGCATGGTGCGGCTCGAGCGTGGCGTGCCCACGGTCATCGCGGTCCGCCTCCTCGTCGCGGCCGCCTTCACCGCCGTGGGCGGGGTCATCCCGCTCATGCTCGTGCAGACCCACGGCGCGTCCACCGCGCTCGCCGGGGTCTCGTTGTCGGTGACCGGCACCCTGTGGGCGCTCGGTTCGTGGCTCAACAGCACCCACCGCGTACAGGCCGGGGTCTGCGCGCCGGACCGGGTGCGGATCGGGTCCGGGCTGATCGCGGCCGGCTCGCTCGGCCCGCTGCTGCTCGCCCTGGACGTGGTCGGCCTCGTGCCGGGGATGTTCGGGTGGGCGCTCGCCGCCCTGGGCATGGGCATCGTCTCCCCGACCGTCTCGACCCAGCTGCTCGCGCTGGCCCCGGCATCGGAGCACGGGCGCGTCAGTGCCGCCCAGGGCCTCGCTGTCTCCACCGGCGTCGCGCTTCAGACCGGGCTCGTGGGTGCCGTGGTCGCGATCCGGGGGGCGGGCACCGGCGGGGGCGCCTTCGCCCTGCTGATGGCAGGGGGGGCCGCGCTCGCCCTCGTCGCCGCGCTCGCCGCCGGGCGCACCGGGCCCTCCCCCGCCGCCCCCGCCCCGCGATGAGCTCACCGGTGGTCGTCCCGCCGGCCGTCTCCGCAGTGCCGTCGAAGGTCGACGTCATCGGCGTGCCGGGGTCGCTGCCACTCGACACCGAGGGCACCCGCACGCTGAACTGACGTCGCGAGGGCCGGACCCTCACACCCACTGCGGCGCCCGCCGGCAGTCGAGCCGGCGGGCGCCGCAGTGTGCGAAGGAGGTCGTCAGCGCGTGTACTTGTAGCTGACGATCGACCCGGGCGCGGCGAACACGCCGGCCGAAGCGTAGATCGTCGAGCCCTTCGTCGAGACGTCGGCGGCCTCGGGCAGGGTGAACAGCGTGCGGACCCTGCCCTTGCCGTTCTTGATGACCGACACCTCGCCGCCGAACATCTCGGCCACGAAGATGTCCTCGCCGATGAGGTCCAGGCCGGTGGCCCCGTGCATCCCGGAGGCGACCTTCGCGGCCTTCCCGGACTTGGCGTCGACCCGCCACACGCTGCTCAGCGGGAGCGGCTCGCCCAGCCAGCCCTGCAACGTGGAGACGTAGAGCGTGCCGTCCTTGCCGACCTTGACGTCGGTGGGCACCGGCTCGGGCACGAACCTCGCGCCGGCGAGGCAGTCGGGGAGGTCGAGGCCGGTCGCCTCCTCGAGCATCGCCGCGATGTCGGCCGAGAAGGTGATCGGGGTGGCGGGGATGACCGCGACGGTGCGGATCCTGCCGCTGTGCTCGTCGACCTGGAGGATCGCGTTGGCAGCGGCGTCGGCCACGTAGACGTCACCGTGGTGCACCGTGGTCTGGTAGCCGTGCGACTCGATGATTCCCCGGTACTTCGACAGCGGGGGCAGCTCGGCGGCGGCGTTGTCCTTCTCGAACGCCGCGAGGTCGGCCGCGCAGCGCTTGTTGAGGTCGGTGAAGCCGTAGACCTTCCTCCCGTCCGGGTTCTTGGCGGTCTCGTAGGCCCAGAGGTCCTTGCTCACGGTCTTGACGCGGCCCTCGGAGTCGATCCGCTTGACGTGGCTCGTCGGCGTCGGCGTGGTCATGTCGCTCTGGATGAAGTAGGTGCCCTTCGGGCCCACGCTCACCCCGACGATCTCGCC
>DATITJ010000197.1:0-2809 GCA_035467935.1 Ornithinibacter sp. | reverse complement strand
CGCACCGCGACCAGTCGAACCAGAGGCAGCCCTCCTCGGCCCGGGTCGCCTCGGTGAAGTCACGCGAGATCTGTGGCCAGTCGTCGGCGTGCTCGGGCCTGACCGGGAAGACGGCGGTGATGAAGATCATCGGCTCTCCTGCGCTCGGGGAACGTTCCCGACGCTACCCCGGCGGGCCGCCCTGTGACGTGCGCGGGCTCGGACGTGCACGGGCTCAGACGTGCGCGGGAACCGAGGCCGCGACGGCGTGGCCCCAGTGGTGCGCCCGCTCCAGCTCGCCGTCGGCGAGCGGACCGTCGACGCCGAGGACGTAGAAGCTCTCGGGGCCCACCGCGCCGGTGAAGCCGTGCCGCCGGCCGGCCCGGGCGGCACTGCGAGCGGCCGAGCCCGGGAGGTGACGCACCTTGGTCGCTCTGGTGTCGAATGCCGCGAACCAGCGGCCGTGTTCCACGGGCAGCGCCTCGAGCCACTCGCGCACGCCCGACTCGACCGACCCGAGGGGGGCACCCTGTCCCCGCGCGTCGCGGCGCGTGCTCACCCGGCTCATCGAGAACGCGTGGGTCGGGCCACCCGCGATGACGAGGTCGGTGTCGGCGAGCTCGGTGGGGGCCGCGGCAGCCTCCACCACGTCGACCCGCATCACCTCGCGCACGCCGTCGGCGACCGCTCGCGCGACCTTCTCGGAGTTGCCCCACATCGACTCGTAGACGACCAGTGCCCGTGCCATCGTCGGTCCTTCCCGGGGCCGTCCCCGCTCGGGGGTGGTGCCCGGTTCCACGGTACGACGCGCGGCATTCGGTGGTGCTGTCTGGTCGGTCACCCCACGTCCGGCGCTCCTCCGCGCCCACCGGCGAAGCGCGACACGACGATCGCGACGACGGTGACGAGGAAGACCTGGCCGAGGACGGCCTCCGACGAGAGCACGAGGCGGGCCAACGCCGTCGCGGGCACGATGTCGCCGATCCCGAGCGTCGACATCGTCGTGAGGCTGACGTACATGTAGGCGTTCGACGTCTGCTGCTCGCCGAACGCGTAGGTCGTGCTCCACGCGTCGATCGCCTGGAAGAGCGCGGCGTAGGCGACGCCGATCTGCAGGTAGGTCGAGACCACGCCGAGGACGGTGCGGGTGCCGACCACCGTGTGCCGGGCGACGCGCCGGAGGACGATCACCGGCACGACCAGGACGAGGGCGAGCCACACCGGGTCGGCCCCTCGGGCCGGGGCGACGCCGAGCGGGTTCGGCCCGTACACCGACTCCGCGATCGCAAGGAGCGCCAGGAGCCCGATCGCGACGGAGACGGCGGCGATGACGAGGCGCCGGCCGGCGCGCCGCACGCCCGTGGCGCGGGCCGCGGCGATGAGCGCCGCCCCACTCATGCTGTGGGCGAGCAGCGACGCGCGGTAGGACGCCCCGACGTCGACGACCGACGAGACGACGATGGTCGCGACGACGAAGAAGAGCAGGACGCCGAACCGGTCGACGGGGTCCTCGCGCCACCCGCGCCAGGCCCTCAGCACACGGTGGCCCGACGCCGGACGCTCGGTGCTCAGGCGAGGGCCTTGGCCTTGAGAGCCGCGAACTCCTCCTGCGAGATGGCGCCGGAGTCGAGCAGCTGCTTGGCCTGCGCGATCTGCTCGGCGGGGCCGCTGCCGCCGGCGACCTCACGGATGTAGCCCTCCTGGGCCGTGCGCACGGCCTGGGCCTCCGTGGCGCTGCGCTCAGCCATGCCGTTGCCCCGCGTGACCAGGTAGACGAGGGCGGTGAGGAACGGGAAGAGGATGAGGCAGACGAACCACACGGCCTTCATCACCCCCGAGAGGTCCCTGTCGCGGAACAGGTCGACGATGATCGTGAACATCGCCATGAGGTAGGCGATGAAGGCGAACGAGATGACGATGAGCCAGACGACTTCCCAGAACGACATGGGCTGCGCTTTCAGGTACGACGCCCCCGGGCGGCGGCGAGACGCGCCTACCATATCGCCCGCTCGCGCGGGGCTTTCGGAACCGTCCGCTGCCGGGAGTGTCCGGCGCTGCTCAGGACGGTCAGCACGACCGCACGGCCCGGCATCCGGCACCCCACACCCGCACGACGAAGCCCGCCAGGGATCCTGGCGGGCTTCGTCTGGTGCGTGGACGCGAGAGGACTCGAACCTCCGACCCCCACCGTGTCAAGGTGGTGCGCTAACCATCTGCGCTACGCGTCCGTGGGGTACTGCTTGGGGTACTACTCGAGGTGGAGACGGGATTTGAACCCGTGTACGCGGCTTTGCAGGCCGCTGCCTCGCCTCTCGGCCACTCCACCACTGGGGGCGGCTACACCCTCCGAGCGGATGACCGGGTTCGAACCGGCGACCTCAACCTTGGCAAGGTTGCGCTCTACCAACTGAGCTACATCCGCGCGCGCCGCGGCTTACGTCGAAACCCCTTTGGCGTGCTCGCAGACATTATCCGATCGCTGGGACGATCTCCAAACCGGTGGGCCCTCCCGGGGCCCGGGGCCGCCTCAGCGCTCGGCGTCGACCCGGTGCCCGCTCTCGGCCGCTCCCGTCGGCGCCGCCGGAGGGAGCGGCGGGGCGGGTCGGCCGGCGCCGGACATCGGGGTGAGCGGCCCCCGGGCGGCCTCGCGCAGGCCCGACAGGCCCAGGTCGTCCGCGCTCGTGCCGTATCCGTCGAAGGGGTCGTCCCAGCCAGCAGGGCGATCCTCCGGGTGGCTGCGGCGCCGACGCAGCTCGCCGATCCAGGCGGCGAGACGCTCGTGCAGGCTGCGCTCCTCCTCGTGCGGCCACATCTCGCGGATCGCCGCGTT
>DATITJ010000196.1:0-6616 GCA_035467935.1 Ornithinibacter sp. | reverse complement strand
GCCTCGACGAGCAGGCGCACCTCCGACAACGCCGTCTCCGAGCGAAGCGGTCCGGGCACCGCGGCGTGCGCGACGCTGAAGAACTCGAGGAGCAGGTCGTGTCGCCCGCGCAGGTGCGCCTCCTCGTGGGCGATCACCGCGTCGAGCTGGTCGTCGGGCAGGGCGTCGAGCACGCCCTGCGACAGCACGACGCGCGAGCCGCGCCCGGGGATGCAGTAGGCCGTGGGGGTGGGGTGCCGCAGGACGCGCACGCGCCCGCCCCGGTCGTGCGCGGCGACGATGTCCACGAGCTGGCGCTGCTCGTCACGCAACCGCCGCAGGGTGGTGCCGACGTCGTGCGCCGCCCAGAGCAGCCGCACCAGGACGGCCCCGCTGACGACCACCGCGGCCAGCAGCCACGACGGGTGGGCCATGACCGAGTCCTCGGCACTGCCCAGCGACGGCACCGCGGCCGGCGCAGCCGCGAGCGCCGCCAGGATGCCGCCGAGGGTCACCGCCTGCCACGCGACGAGGCCGGCCCGCGGGGCACGACGAAAACGGCGCTGGCGCGCCATGAGGCCGGGTGCCACCCACGTGAGGAGCACGGCGAGCCACGCGAGGACGATCGGGATCACGGCCACCATGGTGGCACCCGCGGGCCCGCGGGCGGTGCAGGACCCTCAGCGGCGACGCAGCCGGTCGCGCAGCGCGCCCGCCGCGGAGGCGGGGGCGGGCCCCTCGGCCGCGCGGGCCTCGACCTCGGCGAGGGCGGCCTTGAGGTCCTCGATCTCGTCGGTCGTCGCCCCGTCGAGGAAGTGCAGGAGCGCGGTGCGCCGGTCGGTGACCTCCATGTCGACGAGGGTGCGGCGCATCGTCATGGCGGTCAGCGCCTCGCGGGTGTCCGCGGGGAAGTAGCGCCAGGCGCGGCCGTCGCGCTCGCGGGTCACGAGGTCCTTCTTCTCGAGGCGGTCGAGCACGGTCATGACCGTCGTGTAGGCGATCTCCCGCTCACCGTCGAAGCGGTCGTGCACCTCGCGCACGGTGGCCCCGACGAAGGCCGGGCCGGCGCCCTCCGCCGCCTCCCAGAGGTGCTCCATGACGACCCGCTCGAGGTCGCCGAGACGGGGTGCGGAGGTCGAGTGCGGCATGACTACTCCTTCTGGGTGGGCGCGACGCTCGAGGCGACGCCGAGGTCGAGCACGGAGTGGAAGCGGTCGAGCGCCTCGGGCCGGTGACCGGCCATGACGACGCTCCTCCCGTGGGTGGCGTCGAGGACGTCGTCGAGGACAGCGGTGGCGGTGGCGTGGTCGAGGTGGGCGGTCGGCTCGTCGAGGAGCACGACCGGGCGGTCGGCGAGCACGGCGCGGGCCAGGCCCAGCCGCGCGCGTTCGCCGCCGGAGAGCCCTCGGCCCCCGGTGCCGAGGTGCGTCGCGAGCCCGTCGGGCAGGTCGGCGAGCCAGCCGCCGAGCCCGGCCCGGCCCAGGGCGGCTGACACCTGGTCGTCGTCGGCGTCGGGTCGGGCGAGCCGGAGGTTGCCGGCGACGGACGTCGCGAACACGTGGGGCTCGTCGTCGAGCACGGCGACCTGCCGGCGCACGTCCTCGACCTGCAGGTCGCGCACGTCGGCGCCGTCGAGGGAGTGCGTCCCCCGGCTGGGGTCGAGGTGCCGGGCGAGCACGGCCAGCAGGGTGCTCTTGCCCGAGCCGTTGGGGCCGACGACCGCCACCCGGCGCCCCGAGGGCAGGTCGAGGTCGGTCGGCGCGAGCTGGTCGGGACCGCCGGCCCACGACGCCGCCACCCCGGCGAGGGCGACGTGGTGCTCGTCGGCCACCTCGGGGGCCGGCTGCGGGGAGTGCGGTTCGCGCACGGCCGGTTCCTGGTCGAGCAGCGCGTCGAGCCGTGCCCCGCTGCCCTGGGCGCGGGCGAGCGAGCGCATCGTGTCGACGAGCGGGGCGAGCGCGTCACCCACGGCCACCGGCACGACGACGAGGAGCGCCGCGACCGGCCCGCCGACCGCGGCCGGGTCGGCGAGCAGCGCGGCGGCCAGCGCGGCCACGGCGGTGGAGAGGAGGAGGAACGCCGCGACGAGGGCCCGTCCGACGCTCTGGCGCCGCACGGCCGAGCGCCACGTCTCGTGGGCGTCGCTGAGCCAGCCGGATGCCGTGCCCTCCGCGCCGATCGCCTGCAGCTCCGAGGCCTGCCGGGCCACGAGGTCACTGACCCGCACGACCTCGGCCCTGGCCTCGAGCATCTCGTCGCGCGAGCGCGACTCCAGCCACCAGGCCAGCCAGCAGGAGGCGGCGACGGCGAGCAGCAGCCCGACGAGCACGAGGCCCACGGCCGGCGAGAACCACGCGACGAGCAGGGTCGCCACCAGGCCGGCCACGACGCTCGACAGCACCGGCACGGTGACCCGCACCTGGGCCTCGGTGACGTCGGTGAGGTCGTCGACCACCCCGGCGAGCACCCGCGACCGGGCCCGGCGCCCGAGGCGCGCCGGGGTGAGGGGGACGAGCGCGGCATACACGGCCGTCCGCCGCACGGCGAGGTCGTCGAGCGCGGCGTCGTGCGAGACGAGCCGCTCGAGGTAGCGGAAGAACGGCCGGGCGATGCCGAAGGCCCGCACGCCGACGATCGCCGTGAGCAGGGTGAGGATGACCGGCTGCTCGCTGGCCCGCACGATGAGCCAGCCCGACGTGGCGGTCAGCGCGATGCCGGATGCCGTCGCCGCGCCTCCCAGCAGGCCGCCCAGGATCGTCGCCCTGGAGGGCCGTAGCAGGGTTGAGGGGCGCAGCAGGCGCGTGGGCGTGCTCATCGAGTCACCTCCGCGCCCTCGCGGGTCAGCGCGACGTGCCGGTCGGCGCGAGCGACGAGCTCGGGCCGGTGGGTGACGGCGATGACCGTGCGGCGCTCGCCGAGGTCGACGAGCAGGTCGTGCACGAGGTCGGCCGAGGCGGCGTCGAGGTGGGCGGTGGGCTCGTCGACGAGCAGGACCGGGGCGGTCGACAGGGTGGCGCGGGCCAGGGCGACGCGGGCGCGCTGACCGGCCGAGAGCCCGAAGCCGTCGTCACCGAGCGGGGTCGCCAGGGCCCTCGGCAGGCTCGCGACGAACCCCTCGAGCCCGACGAGGCGCAGGGCGTCCCACAGCTCGGGGTCGGCGGCGTCGTTGCCGAGCCGGAGGGCCTCGCGCAGGGTGCCGGCCGGCAGGAACGGCCGCTGCGTGACGAGGTGGGCGCGGCCGGTGCGCACGGTACCGGCCGTGGGCGTGCGCAGGCCGGCCGCGAGCTCGAGGAGGGTCGACTTGCCGACACCGGAGGGGCCGGTGACGGCGGTGAGGCCCGGACCGGCATCCAGCGTGACGCCGACGAGCACCGGGGCGTGGGCGCCGGGGTAGGTGTAGGCGACGTGGGCGAGGCCGACCCCCACCTCGCCCGGGCTGCCGGCTCGCGACGGGTGCGGACGTGGCCGCCCTGGCGACGAGCCCCGCGCTCGCGGCGAGGACTCGTCGTCGTCCTCGTGCTCGAGGTCCTCGTGCTCGATCTCGGCGAGGATGCCGGCCACGGCGTCGGCGCCGTCGGCGGCGGAGTGGAACTCGGCCCCCACCCGGCGGATCGGCCAGTAGGCCTCGGGGGCGAGGAGGATGGCGAGCAGCCCGGCCTCGAGGGTCATCGACCCGTGGGTGAGGCGCAGGCCCACGGTCACGGCGACGATGGCCACCGAGATCGAGGCGAGCAGCTCGAGCGCCGCGGAGCTCGCGAAGGCCAGCCGCAGGGTGCGCATCGTGGCGCGCCGGTGCTGCTGGCTGACCTCGCCGATGACGTCGACCTGGCGCTCGGCCCGGCCGTAGGCCACGAGCGTCGGCAGGCCGCGCATGACGTCGAGGAAGTGGCCGGCGAGCGAGGACAGCGCCGACCAGCGACGCTCGGTCTCGTCCTGGGTGGTCCGCCCGATGAGCGCCGCGAAGAACGGCAGCAGGGGGAGGGTGAGCACGACGACGAGGGCACTGACCCAGTCGACCCAGAGCAGTGCGCCGACGGCGAGGGCCGGCACGACGACCCCGGCCACGAGCGCGGGGAGGAAGCGCGCGGCATACGGCTCCACCGAGGCCGCACCGTGGGCGGCGAGGGTGACGGCGCGGTCGGGGGCGGGTCGCCGCTCCGCGGGTGCCGCGAGCCAGCGCGCCAGGAGGCGCTCGCGCAGGGCGGCCGTCACCTCCACCCCGGCCCGGGCCGCGACCCGCTCGGAGGTCCAGGCCAGCACGGCGCGCACCGCGAACAGCCCGGCGAGCCACAGCGCCGGTGACCGGAGCGGTGCGCCCTCGACGACCGCGACGACGAGTGCCGCGAGGGCGAACGCCAGGGCGATCGTCGCGACGCCCTGGAGCACGCCGACGACGGCCAGGGCGGCGACCGGCCGGCGTGCGGCCGGTGCCGTCCTGAGCAGCCGGGGGTCGAAGGGTCTCATCGGACGGACGTCCTCAGCGAGGCGTCACCTCACCGCCACCGGGGCGGGGATGTGCTGGGTGCCGAGGCGCTTGCGGAACGTCCAGTACGTCCACGCCGTGTAGAGCAGGACGACCGGGGTGAAGACGAGCGCCGCGACCGTCATGATCTTGAGCGTCATCTCGCTGCTCGCCGCGTTCTCGATCGTGAGCGACGTGCCACCGGGGAGGGTGGTCGGCATGACGTTCGGGTAGAGGACGAGGAAGTACGTCGCGACGGCGCTGGCCATCGTGACGGCCGTGCCCGTGAAGGCCCGGCCCTCGGCCCCGCGCGTGTTGGCGTAGATCGCGGCGAGGAGCGAGACCGCGGCGATCGCCGTGGTGACCCACGACCAGACCGTGCCCTGCGTGAGGCCCAGCCACAGCAGGAGCGCCACGGCCAGCACGGCGGTGCCGAGGCCGAGGGTCGTGCCGAGGGCCCGGGCGTCGCGACGGATCTCGCCGGTCGTCTTCAGCGCGAGGAAGAAGGCACCGTGGGTGAGGCTCAGGCCGACGACCACGAGGCCGCCGAGCAGGCTCATCGGGTTGAGCAGGGTGAACAGGTTGCCGACGAACTCCATGTCCTTGTTGATCGGCAGGCCGCGCACGACGTTGGTGAGGGCGACGCCGACGAGCAGCGGGGCCAGGACCGAGCCGCCGATGATGGCCCAGTCCCAGCGCTTGCGCCACGTGACGTCGTCACGCTTGTGCCGGTACTCGAAGCCCATGTTCCGCACGATGAGGGCGACGAGCAGGATGAGCAGGGGCAGGTAGAGCGCCGAGAACATCGTGGCGTACCACTCGGGGAAGGCGGCGAAGGTCGCGCCGCCCGCGGTGAGCAGCCACACCTCGTTGCCGTCCCAGTGGGGGCCGATGGTCGTCAGCATGACCCGACGGCGCTTCTCGGTGTCGGCGGCGTCCTCGCCGGCGCCGAGCACCGGGAGCAGCATGCCGACGCCGAAGTCGAAGCCCTCGAGCACGAGGTAGCCCGCCCAGAGCAGGCCGATGAGGCAGAACCAGATGAGTGCGTAGTCCATGACGTGTCCTCGGCGGTCAGTAGGCGAACTGGAGCGGGGCGTCCTCGTCCGAGGGCGTGTGGTCGGCCGGGTCCTCGAAGGGCTCGGCGCCGCGCCGGACGTAGGTGAGGAAGAGCTTGACCTCGATGACGGCGAGCACGGCGTACACCGCGGTGTAGGCGATCATCGAGATCCACACCTCGGTCACGCTCACCGAGGGCGACACCCCGGTCGACGTCGTCATCAGGCCGTAGACGATCCACGGCTGGCGGCCGACCTCGGTGAAGATCCAGCCGAAGCTGTTCGCGAAGACCGGTGCCAGCGGCGTGATGATCGCGACATAGGTCCACCAGTGCCCCTGGGGGACACCGCCCTTTCGCGTCGCCCAGAGGGTCCACGCGGCCAGGGCCATCGTGAGGAAGCCCAGCCCCATCATCAGCCGGAACGACCAGTAGGTGACGGGGATGATCGGGGTGTAGTCGTCGGCGACCACCAGCGCGGCGACGTCGGGGCCGTAGCGCTCGGCGACCTGCTCGGCCATCGCGCGCTCGCTGACCCGCAGCTCGTTGATGCCCTCGACGGTGCCGTCCCACGTGCCGGTGGCGAGGAAGGACAGCAGGCCGGGGATCTCGATGATGCGGGTGGCCTCGCTGCCGTCGAGCGAGCCGATCGACAGCACCGAGAAGGGGGCGCTGGAGGTGGTCTCGTAGAGCCCTTCGGCGGCCGCCATCTTCATGGGCTGGACCTCGGTCATGATCTTGCCCTGGATGTCGCCGGTCACGACGACGCCGACGGAGGCGACGAGGGCGAAGACCGCACCCAGGCGGGTGGCCTTGCGGTACATCGACTCGTCACCGGTGCCGGCGTGCTTGCGCAGCAGCCAGAGCGCGACGCCCATGACGACCGCACCGCCGACCATGTAGGCCGAGAAGATGACGTGGGGGAAGGTCACGAGCTGCACCTTGTTGGTGAGCACGGCCAGGAAGTCGGCCATCTCGGCGCGACCCGTCTCGGGGTTGAACCGGAAGCCGACGGGGTTCTGCATGAAGGAGTTCGCCGCGAGGATGAAGTAGGCCGACAGCACGGTGCCGATGTGGACGAGCCACATCGAGCCGACGTGGAGCTTCTCGGGGAGGCGGCC
>DATITJ010000195.1:0-6240 GCA_035467935.1 Ornithinibacter sp. | reverse complement strand
TCCGGTTGCCGGTGCCCGGGGGTGGTCCTACATTCGGCGTGATGGCCGACGTCACCCGTCGGCCATCACCATGCACCGCACCATCCCCGGACTCAGGGGAGGCCCCTGCGGACGTGGCGCTCAGGCCAGGGAGCGCAGGTCGGACCCGGTGCGCGGCTCGGCGACGCCGCGCTCGGTCGTCACGGCATCGACGAGTCGGGCGGGGGTGACGTCGAACGCCGGGTTGAACCCGGGCGAGGACTGCGGGGCGAGGCGCACGCCGCCGAGCACGGTGACCTCGTCACCGCGCCGCTCCTCGATCTCGATGCCCGAGCCGTTTGCCATCGACAGGTCGACCGTCGACCACGGCGCGGCCACCATGAACGGCAGGCCGGCGTCACGGCAGGCGAGCGCGACCCCGAGGGTGCCGATCTTGTTCGCGGCATCGCCGTTGGCGGCGATCCGGTCGGCACCGACCACGGCGAGGTCGACGAGCCCGCGCAGGATCGTCGACGCCGCGGCGCCGTCGGCCTGCACGCGGTGCGGGATGCCGTCCGCCACCAGCTCGAACGCCGTGAGGCGGGACCCTTGGAGCAGCGGCCTGGTCTCGTCGACGTAGACGATCTCGAGCCGGCCGCGGGCATGGAGCTCACGGATCACACCGAGAGCGGTCCCCCAGGCCGACGTCGCGAGCGAGCCGGTGTTGCAGTGCGTGAGGACCCGCAGCCGCGGCCGGTCGATGCGCGCGAGGAGCCAGTCGGCCCCGAGCCGGGACAGCTCACGGTTCGCCGCCTCGTCCTGCGTGGCGACGCGCCGCGCGGCGTCGAGCACGGCATCCCTCCCCCTGTCCATCGCGGGGCGTACCTGGTCCACGCCCCAGGCGAGGTTGACCGCCGTGGGCCGGGCGTGCCGCACCCGGTCGACGGCGGCCTGCACGGTGGCGGAGTCCCAGCCCTCACGAGCCCCCTCGTCCATGGCCACGACGACGCCGAGCGCCCCCGCGACGCCGAGGGCCGGCGCACCGCGCACGGCCAGCTCGGCGATCGCGGTGACGAGGTCGTCGGTGCGGTCGATCGTGCGGAACCGCGTCGTGCCGGGCAGGAGGGTCTGGTCGAGCAGCCGCACGGCGCCGCGGCCGTCCCGGCCCCCCGCGTCGTCCCACTCGATGGCGATGAGCGTCATGCGGCAGAGCCTATGCGGGGTGCTCGACGGGCCGGCGATGCAGGTGCTCGCCACCCGATCGCCACCACCACCGGCGCGGACCAGGCGCGTCCGGCATCCCCGTCGGCGGTCGACGCAACGGTCCTCCTCGGCGGCGGCGCACTCGGGGCGAGCGGCGGCACTCGGGGCGAGCGGGTCGTCCTCGACGCTTCTCGGCGACGCGAGGCGGTCACCCGCTGACCCTCCGCCCGCGGGCTCGCCCGTCACGGGTGGGGTGTGACGGGGACCCTTGCGCCGTGCGAGCGGGCGTGCCACGGTCGGGGTGTGGGGCGATGGAGACCCACGACGACGGACCACGCCGACGCGAGCAGCACCGCCGGCGTTCCCGTCGCCGCGAACCGCTCGCGATCGCAAGGAGTCGAGGATGAGAACGCCACGAGTCGTCGTCGGGGTCGACGGGTCACCGCTGTCCATGGCCGCGGTCACCCGCGCCGCACAGCTCGCGAGCGCACGGGGGATGCACGTGCAGGTGCTCCACGCGTTCGCACCGGACCTGCCCATGCTCGGCTTCGGTGAGGTCTCCGACCCCTCCGCGGTCACGGGTCACACGCACCGCCTCCTCGCCGACGGCGTCGCCCGCGCGCACGCCGTCGACCCGGGCCTCGAGGTCATCACGGCCTCGCGCGACGGGTACGCCAGCCAGGCCCTCGTCGACGCCTCCCGCACGGCGGCCCTGGTCGTCCTCGGCGCGATGGGTCACGGCGTCCTGAGCCGGGCCAGCGTCGGGGCGGTCGCCATGCAGGTGGTCACGCACGCCCGCTGCCCCGTGCTCATCGTCGGCCACGAGACGGCCAGCAGCACCGAGCGCGGTGGTCGCGTCGTCGTCGGTGTCGACGGCTCGAAGCCGTCGATGCGGGCCCTCGGCACCGCCTTCGACGAGGCCGTCATCACCGGCGCCTCGCTCGACGTCGTGCACGCGTGGGAGGCCAAGAGCGCCACCGACCCGACCCTGGCGGCCGACTCGAGCTGGTCCGACTACGAGACGCGGCGCCAGCACCAGGTCGAGGCCGCGCTGGCCCCCCGGCGCGAGGCCCACCCCGAGGTCAAGGTCGACTACGAGGTCGTGCGCGCCGCCCCGGTGCAGGCCCTCGTCGACCGCAGCGACGGGGCGACGATGCTCGTCGTCGGCAGCCGTGGCTCCGGCGGGTTCGAGGGGCTGCACGTCGGCTCCACGGCGCTGCAGCTCATGGGCCGCAGCCACGCACCCATCCTGTTCAGCCGCTGACGGACACCGCACCGCGAGCGGCGGCCTGCCGTCGCGTCGACGGTCAGCCGTCGATGCGCTCGGTCGCGCCGAGCTGGTCGAGCACGAACGCCCACTCCCACGCGATCTGCTCCCACGCGGCATACCGCCCGCTGCGGCCCCCGTGGCCGGCCGCCATCTCGGTGCGCATGAGCACCGGGCGTGAGGCGGGGTCGCTCGTCACGGTCTCGCGCAGCCGGGTCACCCACTTGGCCGGCTCGGTGACGTAGACCCGGGTGTCGTGCAGGCTCGAGGTCGCGAGCACCGCCGGGTAGTCCACGGCCCGGATGTTCTCGTAGGGCGCGTAGGCGCGCATCGCGGCATACGTCTGCGGGTCGGCGAGCGGGTTCCCCCACTCCTCCCACTCCCCCACCGTGAGGGGGAGGTCGGGCTGGAGCATGGTCGTCAGGGCGTCGACGAAGGGCACCGCCGCGTGCGCGACGCGAAACCGGTCGGGTCCGAGGTTGAGCACCGCACCGACGAGCAGCCCTCCGGCAGAGCCACCTTCGAGCCCGACACGGGCCGGGTCGAGCCAGCCCGACTCCACGAGGTGGTCGACGGCGGCGAGCGTGTCGGAGAAGGTCGCCGGCTTGGCGAGCAGCTTGCCGTCGTCGTACCAGCGCCGCCCCATCTCGCCCCCACCGCGCACGTGCGCCACGGCGTAGACGACCCCCCGGTCGAGGAGGCTGAGCCGCGCGACGGAGAAGTAGGGGTCGGACGAGATCTCGTAGGCGCCGTAGGCGGTGACGACACCGGGGTGCGTGCCGTCGGGCTCGAGGCCGACGCGATGGACCACCGAGACCGGCACGAGCGTGCCGTCGGATGCCGTCGCCCACTCCCGTCGCTCGGCGTAGTTCGCGGCGTCGAAGTCACCGAGCACGGGCTGGCGCTTGAGCAGCGTGCGCTCGCCGGTGGCGAGGTCGACGTCGAGCACCGTGCGCGGGGTCGCCCACGACTCGACGACGACCTGGATCGCGGTCTGCCCCGGCTCGGGGTTGTCGCCGAGGCCGATGGAGTGCACCGGCTGGTCGACCTCGACGTCCCACGGCTCGCCGTGGCCGGTGGCGGATGCCGGGTCGCGCGGCAGCACGCGCAGGGCGGTGAGCCCACCCGCGCGCAGGCTGAGCACCGAGGCGTGGTCGAAGGCGTCGATCGAGACGAAGCGCTCCCCCTCCCCGGAGCGCAGCCACGGCACCCAGGCCTCATGGGTCGTGGCGCCGATCGGCGCCCACGCGAGGTCGGCATCGGGCGTGTCGGTGTTGTGCACGACGAGGAGGCGGTCGCCGGCGGGCTCGACGTCGTACTCCACGCCGTCGCGGCGGGGCGCGACGACGTGCCACTCCCCCTCGGGGTCTGCGCTGTCGAGGAGGTGCACCTCGGAGGTCGTCTTCGAGCCGAGCCCGAGCATGAGCCACCGCTCGTCGCGGCTCGAGGACACCCCCATCCAGAAGCGCTCGTCGTCCTCCTGGTGCACGAGCACGTCGTCGGCGGGGTCCCCGCCCACGCGGTGCCGCCACAGCTGGTGGGGGCGCCACGCGTCGTCGAGCCGGGTGTAGAACACGTGGCTGCCGTCGCGGCTGAGCTCCGCGCCGTAGCCGATGCCGGTGATCGAGGTGTCGACGACCTCGCCGGTCTCCACGACGCGGATCGTGAGGTCGAAGCGCTCGTCGCCCTCGGTGTCGACCGCGAACGCGACGAGCCGGTGGTCGGCGCTCACCGTGAGGGCGCCGAGGGAGAAGAACGCGCTGTCCCCGGCCTCGACGTTGCCGTCGACGACCACCTGCTCGCCCGGCACGGCATCCGCCTCGGGGTCGGGACGCACGGCCGGGTCGGCGAGCGGTGCGCGCACGTGCGAGGCGTACTGCTTCCCCTCGACCGTGCGGGCGTAGTACCACCACGGGCCGCTGACGACGGGCACCGAGAGGTCGGACTCCTTGACCCGCGAACGGATCTCCTCGAACAGCGCGCTGCGCAGGGGGGCGAGGTGCTCGGTGCGCGCCTCCGCGTAGGCGTTCTCGGCCTCGAGGTGCGCGAGCAGCGCGGGGTCCTCGAGGTCGCGCATCCAGGCGTAGGGGTCGTCGACCCGGTCGCCGTGGTGCTCCCGCACGTGGGCGCGGCGCTCGGGGGTCGGCGGGGTGTGGCTCGGCATGTCGTCACTGTATGCCGGTGACGTGCGGGTCTCGGGGAGCGGCACCGCCGGGGACGCGGCGAGGGCCGCACCCCGGGTGGGGTGCGGCCCTCGTCGCGGTGCGGTACGGCCCAGTCAGAGACCCGAGACGCGGTCGGCCGGGGCCTTCAGGCCGGGGTTCGCCGTGAAGTAGGCGACGAGGTTGGCCAGGTCCTCTGCGCCACCGAGGACGTTCGTCCCGGCCGTGAAACCGGTGAACGAGTCCCCACCGTTGGCGAGGAAGTTCAGCGTCGAGACACGGTAGGTCGCCCCGAGGCTCATCGGGGTGCCGTTGAGAGCCATCGAGGAGGTGATGACCTTGTCACCGGCTGCCCGGCTGTCGTCCCAGGTGTAGGAGAAGCCCCCGGACACCCCGAGCGCCAGGTACTCCCTGCCGCCGGGGCGACCGGCGATGAACTGCTGCTCCAGGACGTCCTTGACCTGCTGGCCGGTGAGGTCCATCGAGACGAGGAGGTTGCCGAACGGCGCGACGTCGTAGGCCTCCTTGTACGTGATCTGCCCGGGCTCCTCGGTGTACTTCGGCGCGTAGAGCAGAGTCGACCGGACACCGCCGATGTTCATGAAGGAGATCTGGGCGCCACCGTTCGCCGGCGCCTTCGTGCCCCACAGGATCGCATCGGCGAGCAGGTCGCCCATCGGCGTCTCGGTACAGCGGCACGTCGACGAGTCGCCGAGGATGTCCTCGGCGTTCGAGCCCACGACCTGCTGGCCGAGGTCACCGGCGAGGGTGCTCCACTTGGCGATGATCCCCGTCTGCGTGGCGTCCTTGGCGAACGCGGCGCGGCTCACGAGGTGGTTCCTCGACGTCGAGCGGGCCCGGTCGACCTCACCGCTGCGGGTGTCGATGACGAGGTTGGTCTCGGAGACGACCTGGCCGTAGGAGGCGGCGCTCGTGACCAGGCGCGGCTTGCCCCTCGGATCGGGGATGGAGCAGGTGTACGGCTGGGGGGTGTGGCCCGTGACGATGGCGTCGACGTCGGCGGTCATCGTCTTGGCGATGGTGAGGATCGGGTCGGAGATGCCGAGGCACTGCTTGTAGGTGCCGGTCTGCACCCCGCCCTCGTGGAGGAGGACGACGATCGACTCCACGCCCTTCTTTCGCAGCTCGCGCGCCTGCTTGTTGGCGGTCTCGACCTCGTCCTTGAACTCGACCGAGGCGACACCCGCCGGGTCGACGAGGGTGGGCGTGCCCTCGAGGGTCATGCCGATGAAGCCGACCTTGACGCCGCCGACCTTCTTGATCGACGTGGCCGGCAGCAGCGTGCGCTCCTTGCCGTGGTCGTGGTCATCGCGGTCCGAGGAGCTGCGGTCCCTGTCCTTGTCCTTGTCCTTGTCCTTGTCCTTGTCCTTGTCCTTGACCACGACGTTGGCGGCCAGCCACTGGAAGTCAGCACCGGCATACGGCTCGTCGGGGAAGTAGCAGCCGTCCTTCGGGTGGCAGCCGCCGCGCTGCATGCGCAGGAGCTCCGTGGTGCCCTCGTCGAACTCGTGGTTGCCCACGCTGCTGACATCGAGGTCCATCGCGTTGAGCGACTCGACGGCCGGCTCGTCGTGGAAGAGACCGGAGAGGAATGTCGAGCCACCGATGAGGTCACCCGCGGCCACGGTG
>DATITJ010000194.1:0-10195 GCA_035467935.1 Ornithinibacter sp. | reverse complement strand
GTCGGGCGTGCTGATCCTCGCGCTGCAGGGCAAGGCCCCCACCGTGCCGACGACGCTCGTGCTCGACACCGAGGGCCGCATCGCCGCCCGCGTCAACGGCCCGGTCGCCGCGTCCACCCTGCGGGGCCTCGTCGACGACGTTGTCGCCGAGTCGTGACCCTCGTCGCCAGCGCGCCCGGGGCCGTGCTCGCCGCGGGCGACACGGTGGCGTCGGGCGCCCTCCCGCTGGCGGTCGCGGTCGCGGCCCTGGCCGGCCTGGTGTCGTTCGCGAGCCCGTGCGTGCTGCCGCTCGTGCCGGGCTTCCACGGCTACGTCTCCGGACTCACCGGTGAGCCCCTGGCCGACCGGGCGCGCGGCCGCATGGTGCTCGGCGCCCTGCTGTTCGTCCTGGGGTTCACGGCCGTGTTCGTGCTGGGGTCGATCTTCGTCACCACCGCCGGCCGCGCGCTCATCGAGCACCGCACCCTCCTCATGCGCCTGGGCGGGGTGCTCGTCATCCTCATGGGCCTGGTGTTCCTCGGCGTCGGCCGCCAGCGCGAGGCGCGGATCCACTGGCGCCCGCGGGCGGGCCTGGCCGGCGCCCCGGTGCTCGGCGCCGTCTTCGCCCTCGGGTGGGCGCCCTGCACCGGACCGACGCTCGCGGCCGTCCTCGTCATGGCCACGGCCACCGCGGACCCGCAGGTGTGGCGCAGCGTGACGCTGGCGACGGCATACGGCATCGGCCTGGGGTTGCCGTTCGTGCTCGTCGCCGCGGGTCTCGACCGGGCCGGACGGGCCTCGGGGTGGCTGCGCCGGCACCAGCGCACGATCCAGGTGGTCGGCGGGGTCATGCTCGTCGTCGTGGGCCTGCTGCTGCTCACCGGCGTGTGGGAGGACCTCAACCGGTGGCTGCAGACCGAGCTCGTCAACGGCTTCCAGGTGTCGCTGTGAGTGCCCGACCGGAGATCGCGCAGCCCCGGCTGGGTGTCGTCGGCTGGCTGCGCTGGACGTGGCGCCAGCTCACGAGCATGCGCACGGCGCTGTTCCTCCTGCTGCTCCTCGCCATCGGCGCCATCCCCGGCTCGACGTTCCCGCAGCGCTCGATCGACCCCGCGCGCACCTCGCAGTGGATCGCCGACCACCCCACCGCCGGGCCGGTGCTCGACCGGCTCGGGTTCTTCGAGGTCTACGCGTCCCCGTGGTTCGCCGCGATCTACCTGCTGCTCTTCGTCTCGCTCATCGGGTGCGTGCTGCCGCGGACGACCCTCCTCTGGCACCAGGTGCGCTCGGCCCCGCCGCGCGCCCCCCGCCGGCTCGACCGCCTCGCCGCGCACCGCGAGGTGGAGGTCGCCGGCGAGCCCGAGGAGGTGCGCGAGCTGCTCCGGGGGGCGCTGCGCGGGCGGCGCTACCGCGTGCACGCCCACGACGACACGACCCTGTCGGCCGAGAAGGGCTACCTGCGCGAGACCGGCAACCTCGTCTTCCACGTGGCGCTCATCGGCATCCTCGTCGGCGTCGGTTGGGGGCACCTGCTCGGCTGGAAGGGCGACGTCATCGTCCCCGAGGGCAAGACCTTCGCCAACACCCTGTCGCGCTACGACACCTTCAGCCCCGGGCCGTGGGTCGACGTCAACGACCTCAAGCCCTACACGATCACCCTCGACCGGCTCACCGCCGAGTTCGAGACGCAGACCCAGGGCAAGGGGCAGTTCGGGGCGCCCCGCGACTTCGAGGCGTTCACGACCTTCACCGAGCCGGGCGACGCGCCCGAGCGGCGCTCCATCCGGGTCAACGGCCCGCTCGAGACCGGCGGCGGGACGGTCTTCCTCCTCGGCAACGGCTACGCCCCCACGATCACCGTGCGAGACGCCGAGGGCACCGTGCTCTACTCCGACGCGACGCCGTTCCTGCCGCAGGACAACAACTACACCTCGGTCGGTGCGGTCAAGGTGCCCGGAGCCTCCCCGAAGCAGCTCGGCTTCGCGGGGTTCTTCCTGCCGACCGGCGTCATCGACGACGCACGGGGACCGCACTCGGTCTTCCCCGACTCGCTCGACCCCCAGCTGGCCCTGACCGCCTTCGAGGGCGAGCTGTTCCCCAGCGGACGCCCGCAGTCGGTCTACTCCCTCGACACCGGGGCGATGACCCCCGTGCCCGGCGAGGACGGCACCGACCAGCTGCGCATCCTCCTGCGGCCCGGCGAGACCTTCGAGCTGCCCGACGGGCGCGGGTCGATCACGTTCGACGGGGTCGAACGCTTCGCCGGGCTGTCGATCCGCACCGACCCGGGCAAGTCCCTCACCCTGGTCGCCTCGCTGCTGTCGCTGGCGGGGCTGGTCGCCTCGCTGGTGATCCGTCGTCGAAGGCTCTTCGTGCGGGTTGGTCCGGGGGCGGAGCCGGGACGTACTGTGGTCTCCGTCGGAGCCCTGGCCAAGGACGACGACGAGGGGATGCCCGACGAGGTCGACGGCGTCCTCACCGCACTCGAAGGAACGCGATGACCGACCAGACCCTGGCCCAGCTGTCCAACACGGCGATCTACTCCGCGATGGTCGTGCTGACCCTCGCGATGCTCGCGTATGCCGTGTACCTCGCCCGACTGGTGCCGTCGCGCGACGCGCCGGCCGTCGTGACCGCCGAGGCGGTGGTGGCCGAGGACCGCGAGCTCGTGTCGGCCGGCGCCGGCGACGCCGCGGTCCCGACCGGCGCTCCGGAGGGGCCCACGGCATCCGGTGGCACGGCATCAGGCGTGACGGCATCCGGTCCCCCCGACCGCACCGACGAGCCCGCGGGAGCGCGCAAGGCGGCCGGCATCGGCTGGGCGCTCACCGTGCTCGGCACGCTCCTCGTCGTCGTCGGCGTCGTGCTGCGCGCCGCCGAGGTGCACCGGTGGCCCCTGGGCAACATGTACGAGTTCGCGATCGTCGGGTCGATGTTCGTGCTCGTCGCCTACTGCGCCTGGGCGACGAGGCGGGACCTGCGGTGGCTTGGCCTGTTCGTCGTCACCCCGGTGCTGCTCAACCTCGGCCTCGCGATCACGGTCTGGTACACCGACGCCTCCGAGCTGATGCCGTCGCTGCGGTCGATCTGGCTCGCGATCCACGTGACCGTCGCGACGCTGTCGGTGGCGATCTTCACGATCGGCTTCTCGCTCGGCATCCTCTACCTCGTGCAGGACCGGCTGGAGTCGGCGACCCCGCGCCGCCGCAGCTTCATGGACCGGCTGCCCGACGCCAGGGCGCTCGAGCGCCTCACGTATGCCGTGCACATCGTCGCGTTCCCGCTGTGGACGTTCACCGTCATCGCCGGCGCGATCTGGGCCCGCCAGGCCTGGGGGTCCTACTGGAACTGGGACCCCAAGGAGGTCTGGAGCTTCGTGATCTGGGTCGTCTACGCGGCCTACCTCCACGCCCGGGCCACCACCGGATGGAAGCGCCAGAACGCCGTGTGGATCGCCCTGGTCGGCTTCGGCTGCATCATCGTCAACTTCGCCGTCGTCAACGTCTTCTTCGTCGGCCAGCACTCCTACTCGGGGCTCTGATCGCGCCATGGTCCGCTACACCGTCCTGCGGCTCCTCGTCTTCGCCGGCTGCCTCGCCGCGCTGTGGCTGGTCGGGCTGCGCGACCGCGACGAGCTGCTGCTGCTCGTCGTCGGCGCGGGACTGCTCTCCGCCGTCATCTCGATCTTCGCGCTGCGCCGTTTCCGCGAGGACTACGCCGCGCAGCTGCAGTCCAAGATCGAGGGGCGGGCGGCGGCCAAGCGGGAGCGCCACGGGGTCGACGCGACCGACGAGGACGCCGAGGACTCCGAGGTGACCAAGGACGACGGCACGTTCCGCTGAGCCCGCCGGTCGCGGCCGTCCCACGTCGGGTCGGCGCTCGTCAGCGGAGTCCGACGTCAGCGGAGTCCGACGTCGGTGGGGGACAGCGCGTCCATGACCGCCGGCGGCGGCGCCTGCCGGTGTCGTGCGAGGGCCTCGAGCACGGCCGGCCGGTGCTCCGGGCGCGCCGCGGCCTCCAGATCCAGCAGCGCGACCTGCACGCGCCGCTGGATGCGAGGACTGTCCTCGCCCCAGTGGGCGATCTCGTCGAAGGCGAGCGCGAGGAGGTCCGCGAACTGCGCCTGTGGCACGGACACCGCGAGCCGTCCGTCCGACGTGAGGCGTTGACGCGGCGGCACGGGCCGGGTGGCGAGCCGGCGGAGGATGTCGTGCAGCTGGTCGGTGGCCTGCACCGCGGTGGAGGGGTCGTTGATGCCCGGGGAGAGGGCCCGTTCGGCGATGTCGACGAGCTGGCGGATGCCGAACCCGAGGTCCTGGTCCATGCTCCGCTCCCGACCGAGGTGGACCGCGGCGCGCACCTGCTCCTCGTCGTGGGGCCACGCTCCGTGCACCCGGGCGAGCGGCGCGCCCTCGGCGACGAACTCGCCGACGGCGCGCAGGAGCTCCACGGTCACGTCGCTGCCCTCGACGGCCTCGCCGAGCGCCTCGTCGTCCACCCACTGCACCACGCCCGCCCGATCCGCCGTGACCGTGCGGGCGGGGCCGGCCGGCACCGGCAGCACCGGTGTCGGGCGTGCGTCTGCGGGCAAGCGGGCGTCGACCAGCGTGCGGGTGTCGTCGGCGATCGACGCGATGATGGTCGCCGCACGGATGGACTGGGCGATGTGGTTGATGTACCCGAGGAACACCAGGACCGAGACGAGGACGAGCAGGAAGGCGACCGTGACGGCGAGCTGCGGCACGAACGGCTCCACCTGGGCGGTGCCCCGCACCGCGCGGAGGACCACGAGCGCGTACACGAAGGTCGCGACGAACACCCCGAGCGCCATCTGGGTGCCACGGTCGTCGAGGAAGTTCCGAAGGACGCGGGGGGAGAACTGGCTGCTGGTCAGCTGCAGCACGACGATGGTGATCGAGAACACCAGGCCGGTGAACGAGATCATCGAGGTGATGATCGCCGCGAGCAGCGCCCGTGCCCCTTCCGGCCCCCCGGCGAACAGGAGCGGCAGGCGCAGCGAGGTGTCGAGCGAGTCGTCGATCGCGGTCACCGCGAGCGCGAGCGCGGCGGCGGCGATCGCGAACAGCAGCGGCACCGCCCAGAAGCGGTGCGTCAGGCTCCTCAGCGCGGCCTTCACCCGCTGGACCGGGCGGTGCGGACGACGTGGAGGCGCACTGGGCCGCCCCGGTTCTCGACGAGCACGGTGACTCCTTCCGGGCTGACCAGGTGGGCTCGGAGGATATCTCGTGACCCGACGGCTCGTGCAGGGCGAGGCGATCGCCCGGAAGCGACGTCAGTCGGGGGCGGCGGAGGGGGGATCGACGACGATGAGGTTCCCGGAGTACATCCCCATGACGCAGGTGAAGGGAACCTCCCCGGCATCCAGGGCAGGCAGGGCGACGGTGTTGGGTCCCTGCCTCAGGTCGACCTCGATGCCGAGGTCCGGCACGCGCAGGAAGGCGCTGCAGTCGAGCGGGGAGGTGCCGTCGATGACCCACGTGGTCGGGATGCCGGCGAACAGCACCGTCTCGGCCGGCTCGTAGCCGCCGGCCCCCTGGGTCATGCGGACGGTCTGGATGCCGTTGGCGACCGTGACGTTGTCGGTCACCTGCCGAGCGCCCGTCGCCGAACGCCCCGAGACGCCGAGCAGGTTCAGGCTGCTGGAGACGTTGAGCAGGGCGAACGCCAGGACGACGACACCCACGACCCGCAGGACGGTGGCCTGGGTCCGGCCGGTCGCGAGCTCGGGGACGGAGGCGAGCGCGAGCAGCCCGGGTGCGGTGCCGAGGGCGAACGTCGCCATGACCACTCCGGCGGTCAGGGCGGACGCGGTCGACAGCGCGTAGATCTGCACGGCCTGGGTGAAGCCGCAGGGCAGGAAGAAGGTGCCCGCGCCGGCGAGGGCCGTGCGGCCGTGGCTGTAGGACCCCGCGGATGCCGTGTCGAGGCCGAGCAGGCGGGCGAGGCCGCCGGGGAGCCGCGGCGACCACCCGGCGACGCGCGGCGAGACCCCCGTGAGGCGCACCCCGAGCAGGAGCATCACGACGGCCACGGCGAGCACGACGACGGCCATGACCCGGGTGGGCAGGCTCATCGTCGACCCGAGGGCCCCGAGCAGGGCCCCCAGGAGCCCGAACCCGACGACCCGGCCGACGTTGAAGGCCAGCTGGGGCCGCAGGCGCATGGCGAGGGACAGCCCGGTTCGCCCGGACGCGGCGAGCGAGGCCGCGTGCGACGCGGAGAAGCCGAGGACCAGCCCGCCGACCATCGCCATGCAGGTGGAGACCCCCGCGGCCAGGCCCAGCACCAGCACGACGAGGAGCCCGCCACGCTCGGGGCTCGACAGGCCCGTGGTGAGGGAGCCGGCCCCGACGGTGACCACCAGCCACGCCAGCAGGGCCACGACCAGCGCCGCGACGAGCACCGTGCGCCACAGCGAGGGGTCGCGGGCCAGCCACGGGGGCGCCGTCGGCTCGTAGCCGGCGGACCGGACGGCCGAGTCGATCCGGTCGCGGTCGGGGAGGGCGTCCCCGCTCAGCGTGGCCGTGCCGCGAGTGGCGGAGACGGTCACGGTCTCGACCCCGGGCAGGCGCCGCAGGGCCTCGCCGACCCGCTTCTCGCACGACGCGCACGTCATCCCGCTGACGGGGATGGTGCGCTGCGAAGCGGTGTCCATGTCGGTCCTCGGTCCTTGGTGGGCGGCGCTCGTCCGGATGCCGCCCCCGGCGACCATGGTGGCACGTCCTGAGCGTTGGCGGTCAGCCACGGGTGGCGCCCCACGTCACCCCACGGCACGACCTCAGGAGCGGGCGACTGCGACGACGACGCCGAGGGCGGTGAGCACGGCATACGCGACCTCGTAGAGTCCGGTCGCGGCCAGGACGTGGACGAGGTCGCGCCCGGCGGCGTCGCCGAGCACGGTGCGCCCGGCGCGGACACCCAGCGGGGCGGCGAGCAGGCCGAGCAGGGCCCACGGCGTGGAGAACGCCATGAGCAGCAGGGCGAGCACCGAGACCGCGACGAGCCCGACGTAGAGGATGCGGGTGCGGTGGTCGCCCAGGCGCACGGCGAGGGTCTGCTTGCCGTGCTCGGTGTCGGTGTGGATGTCGCGCAGGTTGTTCACGACGAGGATCGCCGAGGCGATGGCCCCGACGCCGACCGCGCCGAGCACGCCGAACCACGACACGGCATCCGCCTGCGTGTACTGCGTGCCCAAGGTCGCCATGAGGCCGAAGAACACGAAGACGTAGACCTCACCGAGCCCGCGGTAGCCGTAGGGGTTGTTGCCCCCCGTGTAGCGCCAGGCGGCGACCACGGCGAGCGCTCCCAGCGGCAGCATCAGCCAGGCGCCCGAGAGCGCGACGAGGGCGAGGCCGACGATCCCGGCGGCGGCGAACGACAGGACCGCGGCGAGTCGCACGTTCGAGGGTGCCGCCAGGCGCTGACCGACGAGGCGCACGGGCCCGACCCGGGCCTCGTCGGTGCCGCGGATGCCGTCGGAGTAGTCGTTGGCGTAGTTGACGCCGACCTGGAGGGACAGCGCCACGACGAGCGCGAGGATCGCCAGGGCGGCGTCGGCGCGACCGAGGAGGTGGGCGGCGGCGGTGCCGAGGACGACGGGGGCGACGGCGGCGGGCAGCGTGCGCGGGCGCGCGCCAGCGGCCCACTGGGACAGGGAGGCCATGGGTGGGGTCAGAGGTCCTTGAGGAAGTCGGGGTCGTCGTCCGGTCCGCGCGGGCGGGGTGGCTGCCGGATCGCACGAGGGCGCCGCGGGGCGCGGCCGGCGATCAGCCAGGCGATCGGTCCGACGAGGGGGAAGAGCAGGATGAGGGCGAGCCAGGCGATCTTGGGGAGGCTGCGCACGTCGGCGTCCTCGGTCTGGATGGCGTCCACCAGGCAGTAGACCGTCAGCGCGAGGCTGAGCAGGGCCGGGAGGTAGCGGAGCACCCGCTCATCATCCCACGGTGAACATGGCCTCGACCGCACGGCGGTCCGGCTTGCCGGGGCCGGCGAGCGGCACCGCGGCGGCCACGAGCGCGCGCACCGGCAGGGCGTGCGCAGGGAGGATGCCGCGCAGCCGGGACCTCAGGTCGGCGACGGAGGGAGCGGGGCCGGCGGCATCCGGGCGCAGCACGAGCAGGGCGCTCACAGCCTGCCCCCACTCGGGGTGCGGGGTGCCGACGACGACGACCTCGGCGACCTCCGGGACGTGCTCGGCGATCGCCTCCTCGACGAGGCGCGGCGCGACCTTGAGGCCGCCGGTGTTGACCAGGTCGTCGAGCCGGCCGTCGACGTGGAGGTGGCCCTCGACGTCGACGTGACCGACGTCGTCGGTGCGGAACCACCGGATGCCGTCGGCTCCGGTCGTGAACACGGCTGCGGTGAGCTCGGGCGCGCCGAGGTAGCCGTGGGCCACGGTCGCGCCGCCGAGGCCGATCCGGCCGTCGGTGTCGAGGACGACCCGGCTGCAGTCGAGCGGGAGCCCGTCGTAGACGCAGCCGCCCGCGGTCTCGCTCATGCCGTAGGACGCGACGACGGGCACCCCCGCCCGCACGGCGCGGGCACGCAGCAGCGGCGGCAGCCCGGCCCCGCCGAGGAGCACGGCGTCGAACGACTTCAGGGCCTCCACGCCGCCCGGGTGGTCCAGGACGCGGAGCAGCTGGGTGGGGACCAGGCTCGTGTAGTGCCGTCGCCCGGGGTCGAGGCGGGCGACGTCCTCGCGGAACGCCGCCGGCGTGAAGCCGTCGGTGAGGTCCATGACGACCGGCTCGGTGCCGGCGTCGAGCGAGCGCAGCAGCACCTGCAGGCCGGCGACGTGGTGTGCCGGCAGGGGCAGCAGCCACTGCCCGGGCCCGCCGAGCCGCTCGTGGGTGGCCCCGGCGCTGGCCCGCAGGGCGTCTGCGGTGAGCATCGCGCGCTTGGGGGATCCGGTGGAGCCGGACGTGCCGACCACGACGGCCAGCCCCTCGGGCAGCACGGCCACGTCGTGCGGAGGGACGAGCGGCGGCGGCGACGACGCGGCATACGGCAGGACGGGAGCGCCACCGGCGAGCGCCGCGGCCAGGCGGGGGAGGAGGGACAGGGCTGCCGGGCCGGCCGGCACGGCCAGTGGCTCGAGGTGCCCGGGCCCGGGGGCGCTCGCGGTCACCGGTGGGTCTGGTCGCGCCGGTCGAGCGGCACGCGTCCGCGCGGGCCGGGGGCGGAACGGTGCTCCATCAGTGCTCCTTCGGCCGTGGCAGGTGGGTCCGACCTCACCCTAGGGGCGGGTGGCGGGAGCCGGAAGGGACCGACGGGGAGGGCCAGGCCTCGCGCGCCCGGCCGAGGAGGAGGAACATGACGCTCAGGCGAGGCACACCGGGCACAGGAGGTGGAGCGTGGACGAGACGTATGCCGCATACCTCGAGCGGATGCGTGCACAGCGCGCCGAGCTGGGAGAGGCGATGGCGGCCCTCGAGGCGGCCCTCGGGGCGGCCGGACTCGGGCCCTCGTGGCGTGGGCGCGTGCGGGCTGCCCTCACCGAGCTGGCCCACGACCTGCGCGACCACGTCGAGCTCACCGAGTCCGCCGACGGGTTCTACGACGACATCCTCACCAAGGCCCCACGGCTGAGCCGTGCCGTCGCGCAGCAGAAGGCCGAGCACGCGGCTCTCCTCGCCGAGGTCGAGCGGCTCCTCACCGAGCGCGACGAGGGGATGCCGGGCGCCGAGGCCGTCGCGTCCCACCGTGAGGCGGCCAACCACCTTCTCGGACAGCTGGTTCGGCACCGCCAGCGCGGCTCCGACCTCACCTACGAGGCGTACGCGGTGGACCTCGGGGGCATGGGCTGAGCGGGGCCGCGGGGGCGGGCGGCCCGCCCCGGGTCGGGCGGCCCGCCGGGGGGTGGGGCCCGAAGAGTGCCGAGGTCAGACGGTGAGCAGGGCCGTCACCGCGACGACGACCGTGGCCACGATCTCGCCGATGCCCACGGTCCTCGGGGACAGCCGGTAGGCGGGGAGCACGGCGGCGCGGATCGTGAGCAGCGCGAAGACGAGGACGAGCCATGGGCCCACCCACGTCATCACGACGGTCGCGGCGCCGTGGAACATCGCGGAGAGCCACTGGAACCGGTCCTGCCCGCGTTCGCGGATCATCGTCTTGACGTACAGCACCGTGCCCACGAGGTAGGCGGCGACCACCCCGGTGAGCGTCCACGCCCGCGGCCAGTCGGAGCCGCCTC
>DATITJ010000193.1:0-3159 GCA_035467935.1 Ornithinibacter sp. | reverse complement strand
CCGTCCCGCACGCCCACGGCCGCACCGACCCCGACCACCCGACAGACGAGGACCCCACCATGACGACCGACGACCAGGCCATGTCCCGACCACGCGTCTCCCGCTCGGTGGCCGCCCCTGCCGAGGCGGTGTGGGCCGTTCTCTCGGACGGCTGGCAGTACGCCACCTGGGTGGTGGGTGCCGCGCGCGTGCGCGCCGTCGACGACGGCTGGCCTCAGTCGGGCACCCGACTCCACCACAGCGTCGGCCTGTGGCCCGCGTTGATCTCGGACGCCACGGTCTCGGAGGTGTGCGAGGTGCCCCGGCACCTGGTGCTGACCGCCAGGGCCTGGCCGGCGGGCGAGGCGCGCGTCGAGATCGAGGTCGTGCCGGACGGCCCGCAGACCTGCACGGTCTCCATCGCCGAGGACGCCTCCAGCGGGCCGGGCCGGCTCGTTCCTCTGCCGGTGCGGCAGATGATGATCCTGCCACGCAACCGGGAGGCCCTCAGGCGGCTCGCGCTCATCGCCGAGGGGCGCCACCGCGAGTGGGTCGCCGGGTCCTGACGGTCAGTCCGCCTCGGGCTCCCGCAGCACCCGGGCCCAGGCCGTGCCGACCAGCGCCCGTCGAACGCCACCCAGGAGGCCGCGGTGACGCAGGGCCGCGACGGCGGCGTTCCACCCGCACGCCCCGTGCACCCCCCCGCCGGGGTGGGCCGACGCACCGGCCAGGTAGAGGCCCGGGAGAGGGGTCTCCGGTCGGCCGAGCCCGCGGGTGGGGCGCAGGACGAGCTGCTGGTGCAGCGCTGCCGTGCCGGCGTTGAGGGCGCCGCGACTGAGGCTGGCGTCCTCCCTCTCCATGCCCCGGGGTGACTGCACGTGGCGTCCGCGGCGCAGGGCGAGGAAGCCCGGAGCCACAGCCTCGACCGCCGCCTCCAGGCGCTCGACCTGCCCACCGACCACCCCCTCGTCGTACGCCATCGCGCGAGGGAGGTGGGTGTAGGCCCAGGCGGACTCGGTGCCCGCGGGGGAGCGGGTCGGGTCGGCGGTCGTCATCTGCCCGAGGAGGACGAAGGGCGTGCGCGGCATCCGTCCGACGGAGAGGTCGGCCGCGACGTCGACGAGCCCGTCGTGGTCGACACCGAGGTGCACGGTGCCGGCCCGGCGGGCGCCTGCGGCCGTCCAGGGGATCGGGGCGTCGAGGGCCCAGTTGACCTTGAGGGTGGCGTCGTCCCAGTCGAACCGCCGCACGTCGTCGAGGAACCTCGCCGGGAGGTGCTCGGCGGCGACGAGCCCGCCGTAGAGCGTGGGGGCGGGGACGTCGGCGAGGATGCCGTGCCGCGCACGGACCGTCGTGCCATCGGCGAGCCGCACGCCCACGGCACGGCCCGAGGCCACCTCGACGGAGGTGACCGCCGCGCCACACCTGACCTGGACGCCGAGGGACTCGGCCCGGCGGCGGAGGGCGGTGGCCAGCATCCCGGCACCGTTCTCCGGGACGGGGAACCCCACGTCCTGGCCGAGCATGGCGAGGAGCCACCCGAAGAGCGCGCTTCCGGCGCTGTCGGGTGAGACGTCGCTGTGCATCGCGTTGCCCGACAACAGGAGCCGGGCTTCCTCGCTGTCGAACTCCTCCTCGCCCAGGCGTCGGACCGAGAGGAGGGCGAGGCGGGTGAAGTCGAGGGTGCCGGCGGCCCCCCACCGGCGCAGGAGCCGGGCGGCCGGGCGGATCGGGGGAAAGGGAGTGAAGAGCGCGTCGAGCAGCGGGTCGCGGATGCGGTCCCACCCCCGCACCATCCGCAGCCAGGCCTCGCCGTCACCCGCCGCGCACGCCTCGAGGCCTGCCGCCGTGTCGGTGGCCGCCCCGCGAAGCACCGCGGCGCGACCGTCCGGCAACGCGTGGGCCAGCACGTCGGGAGCCCGACGCCACACGAGCCCGTGGCCCTCCAGGTGGAGGTCGCGGATCACCGGGCTGGCGGCGGCCAGCGGGTAGAAGGCGCTGAACAGGTCGGTGACGAACCCGGCAGCCACCACCTCCGCGCTGCGCACGGCACCGCCCACCTGCTCCTGCTCCTCGAGCAGGACGACGTCCCACCCGGCATCCGCCAGGGCGTTCGCCGCGACGAGCCCGTTCGGACCCGCCCCGACCACCACCGCGTCGCACTCGGTCGCGCTCATCGACCCTCCCACTACCTGACCGTGATGACCGCCCCGGACGGGGCCACTGACCCAGCATCCCGCGTTCACACTGTTCGGGCAGCGACCTTCCGCCCCAGGGGCCGGGCGCTCAGGCGGGCGCCACCGTGTCAGCGCCGGGCTGCAGCACGACCGTGACCATGCCGTCCTCCTTGGCGCGGAACGTCGCGTAGGCCTCCGGCGCCGCCTCGAGGGGCAGCCGGTGGGTGGCGAAGTCGTCGACGCCGAGCGGGTCGTCGTCGGTGAGGAGGGGCAGGATGTCGGGCACCCACCGCTTGACGTTGGCCTGGCCCATCCGCAGCTGCACCTGCTTGTCGAACAGCGTCATCATCGGCATCGGGTCCTTCATGCCGCCGTAGACCCCGCTGACCGAGATCGTGCCGCCGCGGCGCACGGCGTCGACGGCGGTGTACAGCGCGGCGAGGCGGTCGACACCCGCGGTGGTCATCAGCCGCTTGGCGACGGGGCCGGGAAGGAGCCCCACGGCCTTCGCGCCCACCTCGGCCACGGGTGAGCCGTGGGCCTCCATGCCCACCGCGTCGATGACCGCATCCGCACCCCGCCCGCCCGTGAGGTCGCGGACGGCTGCGGCGACGTCGTCCACCTCGCGCAGGTCGACGGTCGTCACCCCGCGGGCCCGGGCGCGTTCGAGCCGGGCATCGACGAGGTCGACACCGATCACCTGCCGCACCCCGCGGTGGAGGGCGATGCGGCAGGCCAGGTCGCCGATCGGCCCGAGGCCCAGCACCAGCAGTGTGCCCTCGGGCTCCGGGTCGGCATAGGCCACGGCCTGCCACGCGGTGGGCAGGACGTCGGAGAGGTAGACGAAACGCTCGTCGGGCGGGCCGTCCGGCACCTTCATGTGCGTGTAGTTCGCCTGGGGGACGCGCAGGTACTCGGCCTGGCCGCCGGCGAGCGAGCCGTAGAGCTCGGAGTAGCCGAACAGCGTCGCCCCGCTGCCCTGCTCGCGCACCTGGGTCGTCTC
>DATITJ010000192.1:0-4808 GCA_035467935.1 Ornithinibacter sp. | reverse complement strand
CGCCCGAGGGTCAGGCCCTGGTCGCCGATCTGGGTCGTCGCGGCGAGCGCGACCTCCTCGACGCGCTCCTTGGGCAGCTCGGGGTGGCGCCGCAGGAGCTCGCGGATGCACTTGATGACGAGGTCGTCGGCGCGGGTCTGGGCGTACATGCCCTTCTCGCCCGCCTTGCCGAAGGGGGTGCGGACGCCGTCGACGAAGACGACCTCCTGGAGGGTACGGGGCACGACGGTGGCCTCCTGGTCACGGCGGACGGATTCGGCCCGGGGTGGCGGGCACGGTCCGGCCAGACTACTAAGCGGCCGCTTAGTGCGGGGGCTGCTCCGGGGTGAGAGACGTCACGCGGGTCCGCTCAGGGGTCGGGGAACTGCGTGAACGCCGCGACGAGCATCGGCGCGACGATCCCGGCCTGCCACGGGCGCACGCCCTGGTCGAGCAGCGCGCGGGCGAACGCGGCCTCGTCGTGGTCGCTCGGGGGCTGCCACACCACGCGCCGCAGCGGGTCGGGGGAGCAGACGTTCTCGACGGGGATGACGTGCTCCACCGCGAATGCCGTGAGCGCCCCGCGGGTCTCCCCGAGCCGGTCGGCGGCGACGGGGTTCTTCTCCGCCCAGACCCGCGGCGGGGGTGGGCCGTCGGAGGGGAGCGTGCGGGGTGGGAGGTCGTCCTCGGGGATCTCGAGTGCCCGGCCCACGGCCTCGACCCACTGGCGGCCGTAGCGGGCGATGGCGCGATGCCCGCGGGGCAGGTCGGTGGCGGACGTGGGCACCGCCTTGGCGATCTCGACGAGCGCCGCGTCCGGCAGCACCCGGCCGATCGAGGTGTCGCGGTCGCGGGCGATGCCGTCGCGGGCGTACCAGAGCTCACGGACGACGGCGACCGAGCGGCGGGAGCGCAGGGTGTTCATGCCGGAGGTCCGCCGCCACGGGTCGACCCGCTCGGTGGGGGCCCAGGTGAGCAGGGCCTGGAACTCCTGGCGGGCCCACTCGCTCTTGCCCTGCGAGGCGAGGTCGACGCCCATGAGGTTGCGCAGCTCGCCGAGCACCTCGACGTCGAGCGCGGCGTAGCGCAGCCACGGCTCAGGCAGGGGCCGGGTCGACCAGTCGACGGCCGAGTGCTCCTTGGCCAGGCTCAGCCCGAGGTAGTGCTCGACGACGGCGGCGAGACCGACGCGGGGCAGGCCCAGGATGCGGGCCGCGAGCTCGGTGTCGAACAGCTGGCGCGGCCGCAGGCCGACCTCGGCCAGGCAGGCGAGGTCCTGGGTGGCGGCGTGGAGGATCCACTCGGCCGCGCCGATGGCGTCGTCGAGCGGGCTGAGGTCGGGGCAGCCCATCGGGTCGATGAGCCAGGTGCCCGCGCCCTCGCGGCGCACCTGCACGAGGTAGGCGCGCTGTCCGTAGCGGTAGCCCGAGGCGCGCTCGGCGTCGATGCCGATGGGCCCCTCGCCCGCGGCGACCGCGTCGGCGCCGCGCTGCAGCTCACGCTCGTCCTCGACGACCTGGGGCACGCCGCCCGCGGGATCGTGCAGTGGCACGGGTGCCCGGGTGGCTGGGCCCTCCTCGGGTGCCGGGGTGGTGGTCTCGGAGCTCATTCAGCGGCGAGGTCCGGGAAGGGCGACGACGCCCTCGGGCAGCGGGGGGAGCCCGGCGATGGTGCAGAGCAGGTCGGACCAGGCGAGCAGGTGCTCGCCGACCTCGGGCCCGAGCGGGGTCCACGACGCGCGGACCTCCATCTCGACGCTCGCGGGACGGTCGGCCAGCCCGGCGAAGCTCTGCGAGACCACCCGGGTCACGGTGCCGGCCTCCGCCACGAACTCCACCCCCCGGGTCTCGAGGGCGTCGATCAGCCAGCTCCAGCCGACCTCGCCGAGGAGGGGGTCGGTCGCGACCTCGGGCTCGAGCTCGGCCCGGGCGAACGTCACCGCACGCCACTGCCCACCCCACGGCTCGGGGGCCGACGGGTCGTGGAGGAGGACGAAGCGCCCGGAGGCGAGGTCGTCGTCGCTGTCGCGCGGGTCGACCACCTCGGCGGTGAGAGCGACGGCATACGGCGCGATGCGCTGCGGGGCCGGGACCTCGGTGAGCCGGATCTCCGGTCGCAGGCGGGCGTGGTGGAGCTCCTCGAGCGCTCGGGCGAACTCCGGGGACTCGCGACCTGTCACGGTGCGGCTGGACACCACAGCAATGTAAGCGTTGGCGGGCGTCCGGGGCAGAGGCCACGCCGGGGCGGCGCGCGTCGCTAGGCTTCGCCGGTGCTGAGCCTGCTCGCCCTCGCGTCGTCGCTGGTGTGGGGGACCTCCGACTTCTTCGCCGGCCTGGCCACCAAGCGCCACCCGGCGGTGGCGATCGTCGGGTGGACGCAGGGGCTCGCGCTCGTCGTCATCTCGGTGATCGTGGCGGTGCGGTGGGACACCCTGACGTGGAGCGGGTGGCCGGTGTGGGCCGTCGCCGCCGGGCTGTCGGGCATGACCGGTCTCATCTGCTTCTACTCCGCGTTGTCGTCCGGCACCATGGGGGTGGTCGCACCGATCGCCGCGCTCGGTGTGGTCGTGCCGATCGTGCTCGGCGTCGCGACCGGGGAGACGCCGTCGGCCTGGGCGTGGGTCGGGATGCTCGTCGCCGTCGTCGGCGTCACCCTGGCCTCCGGACCCGAGCTCAGCGGGGACGTGTCGGCCCGGCCCGTCGTGCTCGCGTCGTTCGCCGCGGTCGGGTTCGGCCTGGCCCTGTTCTGCCTCGACCGCGGGGCGAGGGTCTCCACCCTGCACACCCTGTGGGGGATGCGGCTCACATCGGTGTCGATCCTCGTCGTCCTCGCGCTGGCGCTGCGCACGGCGGGTGGCGTCACCGTGCGCGAGACTCCAGCCCTGCTCGCGATCGGCTGCGGCGACCTCGTCGCCAACGCGCTGTTCGCCGTCGCGTCCTCGCGCGGGCAGGTGAGCGTCGCGGCGGTGCTCGGCTCGCTCTACCCGGTCGTCACGACGATCTGGGCGAGGTTCCTGCTCGACGAGCGACTGGGGCGGGTGCAGCAGGTGGGTGTGGCGCTCGCCGTGGGCGGCGCGGGCATCACGGCGCTCTAGCTCCCGGACCACCCGGCCCAACCCTCGACGGCCGCCCACCACGGTCGGGGCGCCCGGCCCGGGGATGGGAGGATGTCGCGTCGTGACGACCGCCGACACCCCCACGACCACCCCTGCGCCGGGCGCGAGCCCCGGCGCCGCCGCCCGCGGGGCCACCGCGGCATCCGCCCTGGTGCGCGCCACCCGCCAGCAGGACGTGCCGCACACACCGGTGTGGTTCATGCGCCAGGCCGGCCGGTCGCTGCCGGAGTACCGCAGGGTCCGCGAGGGGGTCGGCATGCTCGAGTCGTGCCGTCGGCCCGACCTCGTCACCGAGATCACCCTGCAGCCGGTGCGCCGTCACGGCGTCGACGCCGCGATCCTCTTCTCCGACATCGTCGTCCCGCTCTCGGCGATCGGGGTCGACCTCGACATCGTCACCGGGGTGGGCCCGGTCGTGCAGCGACCGATCCGCTCGCGGGCCGACCTCGCCCAGCTGCGCGACCTGACGCCCGAGGACGTGCCCGACATCACCGAGTCGGTGCGCCTGCTCACGGCCGAGCTCGGCGCGACGCCGCTCATCGGGTTCGCCGGGGCGCCGTTCACCCTCGCGTCCTACCTCGTCGAGGGCGGGCCGTCGAGGAACCACGAGCACACCAAGGCGCTCATGCACGGCGACCCGCAGCTCTGGGACGACCTGTGTGCGCAGCTCGCGCAGATCTCGGGCGCCTTCCTGCGCGTGCAGGCCGAGGCCGGCGCCTCCGTGGTGCAGCTCTTCGACTCCTGGGCCGGCGTGCTGAGCCGCGCCGACTACACGGCATCCGTGCAGCCGCACTCCGCCGCGGCGCTCGCCGCGGTGGCCGACCTCGACGTGCCCCGCATCCACTTCGGGGTCGGCACGGGGGAGCTGCTCGCGCTCATGGGTGAGGCCGGCGCCGACGTCGTGGGCGTCGACTACCGCGTCTCGCTCACCGACGCCCTCGCCCGCCTCGGGGGCCGGTATGCCGTCCAGGGCAACCTGGACCCCGCACTCCTCTTCGCGCCGTGGGCGCCGCTCGAGCGGCACGTGCGCGCCATCGTCGAGGAGGGCCGCGCGGCCCCGGGCCACGTGTTCAACCTCGGCCACGGCGTCCTGCCCCAGACCGACCCCGGCGTGCTGACCCGCGTCGTCGAGCTCGTGCACGAGGCCTCCGCCCGGTGACGGCCACCCGGCCGCTGCGCGGGCACGGGCTGGTGCTCGAGCCGCTCGTGACCGCGCACGCGGCCGAGATGGTCGGGGTGCTCTCGGATGCCGCGCTGTACCGGTTCACGGGAGGGGCGCCACCGACGCTCGCGGAGCTCGAGGGCCGCTACTCCCGCCACGCCGCGGGCTCGGGGAACCCCGACGAGGAGTGGCACACCTGGGTCGTGCGCCTGGGTGACGACGGCCCCGCCGTCGGCTACGTGCAGGCGACGGTGCGGCCGGCCGACGGCCGCGCCGAGCTCGCCTGGCTGGTCGGGTCGCCCTGGCAGGGACGCGGCCTCGCTCGGGACGCCGCGTCGGTCGTCCTCGGCGAGGTCGCCGCCCGGGGTGCCACGCGGGCGATCGCCCACATCCATCCCGACCACACCGCGTCGCAGCACGTCGCGGCGGCTTTGGGACTGGAGCCCGCCGGCCGGGTCGTCGCCGGCGAGATGGAGTGGGAGCGGGCGCTGCGACGCACGTCGGTGACGACCCCTTCCGGGATCGTCGCCGAGCGGGGTGGCCCCGTGGGGG
>DATITJ010000191.1:0-3141 GCA_035467935.1 Ornithinibacter sp. | reverse complement strand
GCACAATGCCGGGATGGCCCGCCTGCGCTACACCGCGATCACCTCGCTCGACGGCTACGTCAACGACGCCGACGGGGGGTTCGGCTGGGCAGTGCCGTCCGACGACCTCCACGAGGTCCTCAACGAGCACGAGCGCGAGGTCGGCACGCACCTGATGGGGCGTGGCCTCTACGAGGTGATGCGTTTCTGGGAGACCGCACCCGGCGACGTGCCCGGCCCGATGGGGGAGTACGCCCGCATCTGGCGGGCGGCCGACAAGGTTGTCTACTCGGGCACCCTCGAGGACGTCACGACCGCGCGGACCCGGCTCGTGCCGGTCTTCGACCCGCACGCCGTCGAGGAGCTCAAGACCTCGAGCCTGCGTGACATCAGTGTCGGGGGTCCGACCCTGGCCGCCGAGGTCTTCCGCGCCGGGCTCGTCGACGACGTGCACCTCTTCCTGCACCCCGAGGTCGTCGGCGGCGGCACGCGCGCGCTGCCCGACGGCATCCGGCTGTCCCTCGAGCTCCTCGCGGTCGACCGGATCGGCGAGGTCGTGCACCTGCACCACCGCGTGCGCCCCTGAGGGGTCTGCGGCGAGGGCGCCTGCTCGCCGTCGACGTCGGTGCGTCGCCCGCGGGGTGCCCCTGACTCGGTGCCGGAGTCGTCGGCGTTCAGTCCACGGCGGCGCGGATGGGAGAGTGGTCCGCGTGAACGACGAGGAGCTGACCATCGACGGCCTGCCCGACCTGCCCGGCGGGCTCGGGGCGCGGGTCCCCACGGCTGGCGACGCCACGGAGGTGGCGGCCCTGCTCGCCGAGCACCAGGCCGCCGCAAAGGGCTCCTCGGGCGTCGACCGCGAGGCCGTGGTCGGGGTGCTCGCCGGCATCGGCTCCTGGACCCGCCGCCAGGCCCTCGTCCACGACGCGGAGGGGCACCTGCTCGCCTGGCTGTCGGTGCACGACCGTGCGGCCGGCCGCACGCTCGTCGAGGTCACCGTGACCCCTGGGATCGACGAGACCCGGGCCACACCACTGGCGCTGGCCCTCTTCCGTGCGGCTGAGCGCTACGCCGTCGACATCGCCGGCATGCGGGGAGTGGCCACGACGCTGCTCGACTCCGGGGCGTACGCCGATGACTCGCGACAACAGGGCTGGCTCACGACGGCGGGGTTTCGGCAGACCCGCACCTGGTTGCAGATGACGCGGGCCGTCGACCCCGCCGAGGCCACGTCGCTCCCGGGCCCGCGCGAGGGGGTCACGGTGCGTCCGGTCGACCGGCACGCCGACGGGCTCCCCGTCGCCCAGGACCTCCAGGACGTCCACCGGGTGCTCGAGGAGTCCTTCGAGGACCACTTCAGCTCCTACCGCGAGAGCTTCCCGGAGTTCGTCATGCGGCTGCGCGAGGACCCCGGCCACCGGTGGGACCACTGGTGGCTGGCCACCGTCGACACCGACGAGGGGGCCATGCCGGCGGGTGCGCTGGTCTCCACGGTGGTGCGGCCCGACCCTGACGGCGTCGAGGGCAGCTACGTCGACTACATCGGCGTGCACCGTCGCGCGCGGGGTCGTGGTGTGGCGAAGGCGTTGCTGCACACCGTGATCGCAGACACGGCACGTCGTGGCCGCAACCGCGTGGGGCTCGAGGTCGACGCCGACTCACCCACCGGCGCCGACGGCCTCTACCTCGCGATGGGCTGGGTCACCGACTACCGAACGCAGTCCTGGCACCGCGACCTCGTCACCACGGGCTGAGCCCGGAGGCCGTGCGCCGCAGCGGGTGCGGCGCGTGCGCGCGGCGCGCGGACGGCATCCGCTCAGCCGTTGTGGACGTCGACGACGAGCCTCGTGGGGTTGGTCAGGGTCGTGACCCGCAGCGGGCGCTGCTCTCCACGGACGCCGATGAAGGCCTGCCCGTAGCCCTCGAAGCCGCCCCAGATGGCGTGGGCCTGGGCGATGACGGTGCCGGTCAGGGTGGATGCCGCGGCGTCCGCCGGGCGCGGCGTGCCGGCGGCGGGGATGCCCACCGTGGTGACGAGCACCTCGACGTAGGCGTCGCCCTCGACGCTCACGGGATCACCGGATCCGTCGCCGAGCGGCTGGGCGACGTAGTGCACCTTGAACGTGGGGCGCCCGGCACCGGGGAACTCCCACACGACTCGGTCGTAGCCGTCGTGGTGCCCGACTCGCACCCGGCCGAAGCCGCCGAGGTCGCCGCCGAGGTCGGGGAAGGTCGGTGAGGTGCGGCCGTCGAGCGAGAACCCCGCGGGCGCGGGAGCGGCGGGGGACGCCGTGGGCGTCGGGGACGCCGTGGTCGGCGCCGGTGTCGTCGTCGCCGCGCTGGGGGAGGCGGTCGTCGTCGTGACCGACGGGGACGGCGGGGACTCCCCGGTGCACCCCACGAGGGCCAGGGCGGAGACGAACGACACGACGGCGGTGCGCTGCGACGGTCCCATGACGATCTCCCGGTGTCGACTTCCACCCCGGCGCGAGCGCGACGGAGCGTGGCACGAGTGTGACGTGGCGGAACCGTGACGTGCGCGACCGGGTGCGGCGCGTCCTCGCCCGGCCCCGGACGACGGGGCGCTCCGGCGGCATACTCGCGGCATGCTCTCCGGTCTGCGAGCCACCATCCTGCCCGCCAGCCAGCGACGGACCCTGGAGGAGCTCACCGAGGACCTCGACCTGCGCTCGGGCGACCACCGCTCGAAGCAGTCGGCGTTCTGGACGATGCTCGTGCTGTCCGGCGTGATCGCGACGGCCGGCATCCTCACCGACTCCACCGCGACGGTGATCGGCGCGATGATCATCGCCCCCCTCTCGACGCCGATCATGGCCATCGCCCTGGGCATCGTGAAGCGCGAGCGGATCCGTGCGGGACGGTTCGTGCTGGCGGGCGCCGTCGTCGTCGTCCTCATCGGCGCCGTGGCGGCCCTGGTGCTTCCGGGACCGGTCGACCTCGCCTCGAACGCCCAGATCACCGGTCGCACGTCGCCGACGCTCCTCGACCTCGTGGCCGCGGTCGCGACGGGCTTCGCCGGTGCGGTGGGGCTGTCCCGTCGCGACGTCGCCGCCGTGCTGCCCGGGGTCGCCATCGCCATCTCGCTCGTGCCGCCGCTCGCGGTCGTCGGGGTCTGCCTCGGGGAGGGCGCGGTCGGGCCGG
>DATITJ010000190.1:0-2312 GCA_035467935.1 Ornithinibacter sp. | reverse complement strand
GGTGGCGGCGTACGGGTACCACGGGGACACGCCGGTGCCGATCGTCGAGACCGCCCCGGTGCGGGGGTCGGCCGAGCACTACTACTCGGCGCAGAAGGCGGCGTCCGAGCAGGTGCTGGCCGAGGTGACCGACGGCGCGGGTCTCGAGGTCTATGTGCTGCGGCCGTGCATCGTGGCGGGGCCGCAGGCGGGCCAGATCGTGCGGCTGCTGCCCTGGCGACTGGCCGCGGCCAGGCTGGGCCGTCTGTCGGCCGCAGGGGCGCTGGTCGGCGGCCTCGTGCGCGCGGTGCCCGGGTCCGGCATCCTGCGCCCCGTGCTGCCCGATCCGGGCGCGACCCTGCAGCTGGTCCACCACGACGACGTCGCCGACGCCGTGGTCGCGTCGGTGCTCGGAGCCGGCCCGCCCGGCGCCTACAACCTCGCCGGCGGCGGAACGATCACCTTCGGTGACTACGTGAGAGCCGTCGGCGCGGTGCCCGTGCCGATACCGCACGGCGTGCTCGGCCTCGCCTCCCGAGTGCTCGCCGCGGCGCCCGTGACACCGGCGTGGGCCGAGTGGCTGCACACGCTACGGGTGCCGATGGTCATGGACACCACCAAGGCCCACGAGCTGTTGGGCTGGGCCCCCGCCCACACGGCCGCCCAGACCCTCGCGGCGACCGTCGCGGGCGCCGACTCCGTCATTGCGACGGATCTGCCACCCGCGCCCACCTCGACGAGGGAGGGCGGGGGTCAGACGGGCTCCTCGCGGATGGCCTCGGGCAGGTGACCGGCCGACTTCTCGTAGTACTGAGCCGCCTTGCGGGTGGTCAGCGTCTTGGCGGCGCCGACCGCGAGACCGGTGATCGCGGCATACGCGACGGCCTTGACGAGCGGGGCGCGCGGGCTCTTGGGGTTGATCTCGTCCTGGCCGGCGCGCGCCCAGATGGCGTCGATGACCTTCGTGGCGATGACCCCGGCGAGGATGGCACCCCCGGTGCCCATGATCTTCCACGCGACGGATCCCATGGCCATGACGGTCCTTCCCACTGCTCCGGGTGCGCCGGGCCACGAGGCCCGACGAGGTCAGCGCCACTGTAACCCCGAGGGGATATGCTGGTGGCGTCCAACGACAGGGGAGCGCCCCAAGCGCTGAGAGTGCGGTCCGCCGCAGACCCTCGAACCTGATCCGGTTAGCACCGGCGAAGGGAGTCGGGAATCTCAGGTGCGTCTCCGGCACACCCGCGGCAGTCCTCTGCGAGGTGCCGGCGCCGTCACCTCCCCGAGGTGTCCATCCGGGAAACCACGGGAGCAACACGACATGGCTGCACCGACCACGCGGGAGCCGCGGTCGTCGACCCGCCGCTCCATCACCGCGACCCGCCCGCTCCTGGGCTGGCGCACCGTCGACATCATCACGATCGCCTTCCTCGGCGCGGCTCTCGGTGTCGCCTTCTGGGGCTGGGGCATCGTCTACAACGGGCCCGTCACGGCTCTCAAGCTCGGGTACGCGCCGCTCATGGGCCTGTTCGTCGGGCCGTGGTTCCTCGCGGGGGTGATCGGCGGACTCGTCGTCCGGCGACCGGGGGCGGCCCTGTTCTGCGAGGTCGTCGCGGCGCTGGTCTCGATGCTGCCCGGCACCGAGTGGGGCGCCACCGTGCTCGTGTCCGGTGTCCTCCAGGGCCTGGGCGCCGAGCTGGCCTTCGCGATCTTCGGCTACCAGGCCTTCGGCGCGGCCGTGGCGGCGCTCGCCGGGATGCTGGCCGCGCCGCTCGAGTGGGCCTTCGAGGTCGTGAGCTTCCCGGCGTCGTGGGCCGACGTGCCCGTGCTGTCGGTGCTCGCGAACGGCGGCGGCTGGTACGCCGAGTGGGTCCTGCGCGACAAGCTCGTCTACCTCGGGGCGATGGCGGTCTCGGGCGCCGTGCTGGCCGGGGTCGTCGGCTGGCTCCTCGCGCGGGCGCTCGCCCGGGCGGGGGCGCTGTCGGCCTTCCCGGCCGGTCAGGAGCACCGGGAGTCCCACGCTGTCTGACGCCCGCGTCGCCACCGGCGGTGCCCCCACGGGTGCCGCCGGTGACTCCGGCGACGTCGCGCGCGGTCGGGTCGAGGTCGACGGCCTCACGTGGCGGCCGTACGGTCGGCGCGAGCCCGTGCTGCGCGACGTCTCGCTGACCCTGCGGCCCGGGGAGCGCGTGCTGATCGTCGGCCCCTCGGGGTCGGGCAAGTCCACCCTGCTGCGCGCCCTCGCCGGGCTGCTCGAGACCTCCGACGCCGGTGACCTCACAGGCACGGTGGCCGTCGACGGGCTCGAGCCGGGCGAGCGCCCCGGCGCCGTG
>DATITJ010000189.1:0-5507 GCA_035467935.1 Ornithinibacter sp. | reverse complement strand
GCCTGCTGCCCGCCCGAGAGCGAGTCGAAGGTCTGCTCGGACGCGCGCGCCAGGCCGTAGCGGTCGAGCGCCCGGGCCGCGACCTCGCGCGGCATCCCCGCCCGGTGCGCGTCACCGCGGTGCAGGATCTCGAGCAGCGTGCGGCCGTGCAGCGCCGCGTGGTCGTGCGTCTGCGCGAACCACCCCGGCCGCACGCGTGAGCCGAGCACCACCCGACCCTCGTGCTCGACGGGGGCCGGGCGGATGTCGCCCACGGGCTCGTGCTCGCGGTCGGGGTCGCTGCCGCCGGCCGCGAGCAGGCGCAGGAAGTGCGACTTTCCCGAGCCGTTGCTGCCGAGGATGCCGACCCGTTCGCCGAACCAGATCTCGGTGTCGAACGGCCGCATGAGCTGGCCGCCGTCGACCTTGAGCTCCAGGGCCGTGCCGACGACCGCCCGCTTGGCCGTGCGCCCCCCGGTGAGCCGCATCGAGACCTTCTGGCGCAGCGGCACCGCCTCCGGCGGACCTGCCTGCTCGAACTGCCGCAGCCGGCTCTCGGCCGCCTGCAGGCGCGAGGCCATGTCCGCGTTGTAGGCGGCCTTCTGCCGGTACATCACGACGAGGGCCCTGATCTTGGCGTGCTCCTCGTCCCAGCGCTTGCGCAGCTCCTCGAGCCGGGCGTTGCGCTTGGCCCGGGCCTGCTCGTACGCCGAGAACCTCCCGGCGTGCACCCACACGGTGTTGCCGCCGCTGCTCGGCTCGAGCGTCGCGATGCGCGTGGCGACCCGGTCGAGCAGCTCGCGGTCGTGGCTGACGAAGAGCACCGTCTTGGGTGACTCGACGAGCAGCTCCTCGAGCCACCGCTTGGCCGGCACGTCGAGGTAGTTGTCGGGCTCGTCGAGCACCAGCACCTCGTCGGGGCCGCGCAGCAGCGCCTCGAGGACCACCCGCTTCTGCTCCCCGCCCGAGAGCGTCGACACCCGGCGCCACTGGGCCCGCTCGAAGGGCGTGCCGAGTGCCGCGACCGTGCAGACGTCCCAGAGCGTCTCCCACTCGTAACCGCCGACGTCGCCCCAGTCGGACAGCGCCTGCGCGTAGTCGAGCTGGTCCTGCTCGGAGTCGCGCTCCATCATCGCGAGCTCGGTGCGCTCGACCTCCGCGGCCGCCCGGCGCACCGGGTCCGGCGCGACGGAGACGAGGAGGTCGCGCACCGTCGTGTCGTCACGGACCTTGCCGATGAACTGTCGCATGACGCCGAGCCCACCGCTGCGGGTCACGGCTCCCTCGGATGCCGTGAGGTCGCCGGCGAGGATGCGCAGCAGGGTGGTCTTACCGGTGCCGTTGGGGCCGATGAGGGCGACCTTGGCACCCTCCCCCACCCTGAACGTCACGTCGCGCAGCAGACGTCTCCCGTCGGGGAGGGAGAAGCACACGGTGTTGACGTCGAGGTGTCCCACGAGACACCAGTGTCCCCGAGGCAGCCGGGGATCTCACCCGAGTTTGTCGCGCGGCCGCCCGGCGGGCCGGGCAGGGCTCAGTGCAGGAGGGTCTTGAGGAGAATGAAGACGACGCCGAACATGCCGGCGACTGCCGTGGAGGCGACCCGCTCGCGCGGCGAGAGCCTGCCGTCCCGGCCGACCGCCCAGCCGGCCACGCACAGCAGCACGGTGCTGCACACCAGGGCCGCGAGCACGGCCGTGACCAGCTCGGCGCCGAGGATGCTCATCACCGCGAGCACGACGAGCGGGAGCGTCGACGCGGTGACCATCTCCCAGCCGTGCGTCAGCTGGTGGCGCACGGTGGTCCAGCTCGGTCGGTGCCCCTCGTGGATGCGCTCGGCGACGATGCGGGCATAACGCTCGGCACCCCAGTAGATGGTGAGGGTGACGAGCACCGCGAGGATCACCTGGTAGGCCTTCTCGGCGTGCGAGGCCGACATCACGGCGGCACTGACGATGACGCCGTAGATCCCGGAGGCCGTGGCCTCCTGGTTGTCCCGGGTCACGTGCACCGACCGGGGCACCGTCGGTGACCAGTCGGCATCCGGCGCCATGGCTCCACCTCTCCGACGCCACGGGTCCCTCCCGCCGACGTTGGTCCATGCTCCCCCACCGGCCCGGCGGACGGTAGGGTCCGCCACGATCGTGGACGCCGTCAGCCCGGCAGCGTCCGCGTCGAGCGGGCCTGCGCGGCCCGCGTCGCCAGATCCGCGTCGGCCGGGTAGACGACCTCCTCCAGGGAGAGGCCGTGCGGCGGCATCACCCGCACCCGCGAGTCGCGCGTGCGGCCCTCGAGCACCACGCGCGGCACGTCGACCCCGAGGCGTCCCTCCCCCACCGGCACGACCGACCCGACGAGTGCCCGCACCATGCTGTGGCAGAAGGCGTCGGCGACAACCGTGGCCTCGACCGTGCCGTCCGGAGCCCGGTGCCAGCGGTGGTGGAGCAGGGTGCGCACGGTGGTGGCGCCCTCACGCCGCTTGCAGAAGGCCGCGAAGTCGTGCAGGCCGAGCAGGGAGCGCGCGGCCTCGTCCATCCTCGCGACGTCGAGCGGGCCCCGCACCAGCACGGTGTCGTGGCGGCGCAGCGGGTCACGGCCGGCCGGGTCGTCGCAGATGCGGTAGAGGTAGCGTCGGCTCAGGGCGGAGAAGCGGGCGTCGAACCCGTCGGGCGCGAGGCTCACGCGCCGGATCGCCATGTCGGCGGGGAGGATGCCGCGCAGCCGGGCCCCGGCGGCCTCCTCGACGGGGCGACCCGAGCGACCGCGCAGCGCCTGCCAGGCCTCGGGGTCGACGTCGGCGTGGGCCACCTGGCCGCGGGCGTGCACCCCGGCATCCGTGCGGCCGGCGACGACGAGACGGACCGGCTCGGGGCTGCGCAGCAGGGTGGTGAGAGCCTCGCTGAGCGTTCCCTCCACGGTGCGGCAGCGCGGCTGGGCAGCCCACCCCGAGAACGCCGTCCCCTCGTAGGACAGGTCGATCCGGATCCGCGGCGTCACGGCGCCAGCGTAGTGCCGCGATTCGTCGAACGACGCCCTGCCCCGGGGCCACCAGGGGCTCCGCGGCGGCGGAGCGGCCGGGTGCTCAGGTTGGCTGCTCCGGGGACCACCTGAGCACCCGACCCGGTCCTGGGACGGACGCGGAACGGCCCCCTCCCGCCATGGGGAGGGGGCCGTTCACGGCATCCGGGTCGGGTGCGAGGCTCAGGCCTCGTCCTCGACCTGCTGCTTCTCGACGCCACCGGCCGGCTCGAAGCCGGCGGCCTCGGCGGCCTCGGCGTCGGCGAACCAGAACTCGGCGTTCGTCTGGTCGTACCACTGCGAACCCTCGACGTGGTACTTGCCGGAGTCGGCGTTGCCCTTGACGGTGTAGCCCTCGGGGGCGCTGCCGTCCTCGGTCGCGGCGACGGCACCGGCGGGCAGCTCGACCGCACCGGCGGCCGTGGTGGCCTCCGCGTCGGTCGCGCCGTCGTCGAGCGTGCGCTCGTCCTCGGCGGCCTTGGTCTCCGCCGCGGCGGCCTTGGCCTCGTCCTGCTTGGCCTTGCGCTTCGCGCTGTCGTCCTTGGACGCGCGCTTCGTCGCCGCCTCGGCCTCCTTGACGGTGGCCTTCTTGGCGACGGGCTCGCGGACGAGCTCGATGACCGCCATGGGGGCGTTGTCGCCCTTGCGGGCGCCGATCTTCGTGATGCGGGTGTAGCCGCCGTTGCGCTCTGCCATGTCGGGAGCGATCTCGACGAAGAGGCGGTGGACGACACCCTTGTCGCGGATGACCGTCATCACCCGGCGACGGGCGTGGAGGTCACCGCGCTTCGCGAAGGTGACGAGGCGCTCGGCGAGGGGGCGCAGGCGCTTGGCCTTGGCCTCCGTCGTCGTGATGGAGTCGTGCTCGAAGAGCGAGGTCGCGAGGTTCGCGAGGATGAGCCGCTCGTGGGCGGGACCGCCTCCGAGACGGGGACCCTTGGTGGGGGTGGGCATTGCTGTTCTCCTTGCGTTCTGGCCTGGAGCCGTTGAGTCAGAGCTGCTCGTCCTCGGCGTACGCCGCGTCGTCCTCGCCCTCGCCGAAGGTGAAGTCGTCGTAGCGGTCGGCGATGAGGCTCGGGTCGAAGCCGGGAGGACTGTCCTTGAGCGCCAGGCCCATGCCGACGAGCTTCGCCTTGACCTCGTCGATCGACTTCGCACCGAAGTTGCGGATGTCGAGGAGGTCGGCCTCGCTGCGGCCGACGAGCTCACCCACGGTGTGGATGCCCTCGCGCTTGAGGCAGTTGTAGGACCGCACCGTCAGGTCGAGGTCCTCGATCGGCAGGGCGAGGTCGGCGGCGAGCGCGGCGTCGGTCGGCGACGGGCCCATGTCGATGCCCTCGGCCTCGACGTTGAGCTCACGGGCCAGCCCGAACAGCTCGACGAGGGTCTTGCCGGCGGAGGCGAGCGCGTCGCGCGGGGCCATCGAGCTCTTGGTCTCGACGTCGACGACGAGGCGGTCGAAGTCGGTGCGCTGCTCGACACGGGTGGCCTCGACCTTGTAGGTCACGGTGAGGACCGGCGAGTAGATGGAGTCGATCGGGATGCGGCCGATCTCCTGGTCACCCGACTTGTTCTGCTGCGCCGAGACGTAGCCACGGCCGCGCTCGACGGTGAGCTCCATCTCGACGGTGCCCTTGTCGTTGAGCGTCGCGATGTGGAGGTCGCTGTTGTGGATCTCCACACCGGCCGGCGGCGCGATGTCCGCGGCGGTGACTGCGCCGGCCCCCTGCTTGCGCAGGTACATGACGACCGGCTCGTCGTGCTCCGAGGAGACGACGAGGCCCTTGATGTTGAGGATGATCTCGGTGACGTCCTCCTTGACCCCGGGGATCGTGGAGAACTCGTGCAGCACACCGTCGATGCGGATGCTGGTCACGGCTGCACCGGGGATGCTCGAGAGCAGGGTGCGACGGAGGGAGTTGCCGAGCGTGTAGCCGAAGCCGGGCTCGAGGGGCTCGATGGCGAAACGGCTCCGGGACTCGGAGACGATGTCCTCGGAGAGGACGGGACGCTGTGCGATGAGCACGGTGGTTCTTCCTTCCCACGGGCGACCGCTATATGACGCCTCGTGAATGCCGGGGTGATCCGGCGGCGCGGCGCACATCGGTCTGAGTGCCGCGCCCAGTGCGGCCGGGGCCGCCTGCTCCGGGTCCCACGCTCTGCGTGGGCGGTGAGCAGACGGCATCCCGGCGCGCGGGGGAGCCCGGGGGGCGCGGGTCCCACGCTGTGCGTGGGCGGCCCCCGGAGGTTACTTCTTGGAGTAGTACTCGACGATGAGCTGCTCGGTGAGGACCGTGTCGATCTGGGCCCGCGTGGGCAGCTGGTGGACGAGGATCTGCAGGCTGCCCGGGACGACCTGGAGCCAGGCGGGGATCGGACGGTCGCCGAAGGTCTCGCGCGCCAGCTGCAACGGGAGGGTCTCGACGGACTGCTTGCGGACCGTGATGATGTCGTACTGCTCGACCCGGTAGCTCGGGACGTCGACGCGCACGCCGTTGACCAGGAAGTGA
>DATITJ010000188.1:0-2979 GCA_035467935.1 Ornithinibacter sp. | reverse complement strand
CGGGATGGCGGCGCCCGGGCGCAAGATACCCAAGCAGGCGCTGGTCGCGGTGCTGTCGGCCGCACCCCGGCGGGGGACGGCCAAGGCGGGCAGCTCGTGGCTCGGCAGCCCCCCGATGCCGCTGCGCCGCGACGCCGGGGTCGCCGACCCCTCCCGCACCCACGCCCCTCCAGCACGCCTGCGGGTGGGCCGGGCGCTCGTGGAGGGTGCCCGCGCCGTCGCCGTGTGGGTCCACGTCGCCCTCGTCGTGGTCGCGGCGGCGGCCTTCGTGGCCCTGCTCGACCGGGGTCCCTGGTGGGCGGTCGCCCTCGGTGGCCCCGTGCTCCTGGCCGTCGGTGTCCTGGCGGTCACGGTGACGACCGCCGCCAAGTGGGTGCTCGTGGGGCGCCTGCACCCGTCGGAGCACCCCCTGTGGAGCTCGTTCGTGTGGCGCAACGAGCTCGCCGACACCTTCGTCGAGGTCGTCGCCGCCCCGTGGTTCGCGCGTGCGGCGACCGGGACGGCCGTGCTCAACGTGTGGCTGCGCTCGATGGGGGCCCGGGTGGGGCGGGGCGTGTGGTGCGAGACGTACTGGCTGCCGGAGGCCGACCTCATCGACCTCCACGACGGAGCCACCGTCGGCCGCGGCTGCGTGGTGCAGACCCACCTCTTCCACGACCGGGTGCTCGCCATGGACCGCGTGACGATCGCGGAGGGGGGCACGCTCGGGCCGAACTCCGTGATCCTGCCCGCCGCACGGATCGGGCGACATGCGACCGTGGGTCCCGTCTCGCTCGTCATGCGGGGCGAGTCGGTGCCCGACAAGACGAGGTGGATCGGCAACCCTGTCGGACCGTGGCTGGAGGACGAGTGACCGGAGCCGACCCTTACCTGCCCGGCCACGGCGACGACCGGTTCACGGTCGAGCACTACGACCTCGACCTCCGCTACAAGCCCCTGGGCAACCACCTCGAGGCCCACGCCGTCCTGCGCGTGCGGGCGCTCGTCGACCTGCCCGAGCTCCTGCTCGACCTGCACGGGCTCGAGGTGACCTCGCTCCACCTCCAGGGCGCGAGCGTGGCCCGGTGGTCGCACCGCGCCTCCCGGATCCGGATCAGGCTGCGCGCCCCGGCGGCCGTGGGTGCCGAGCTCCTCGTCACCATCGGGTACCGCGGCAACCCGCGCACGATGCGGGGTCCCGACGGGCAGGCCGGGTGGGAGGAGCTCACCGACGGCGTGCTCGTGGCGGCGCAGCCGCACGGTGCCCCCACGTGGTTCCCGTGCAACGACCGGATGTCGGACAAGGCGGCGTACCGCATCGCGGTCGCGACGGACCCGGCATACCGCGTCATCGCCAACGGCACGCTGGTGGCCCAGCGCCGGGCCGGGCGACGGGTCGAGTGGGTGCACGAGCAGCGGCAGCCGATGGCCACCTACCTCGCCACCCTGCAGATCGGGCGGTACGTCGCCGAGCGCCAGGAGGGTGAGACCCCCTCGTGGCTGGTCGGGCCGCCGGCGCGCATGCCCCAGGTGCGCGAGGCCTTCGCCGACCAGCCGCGGATGCTCGAGGTCTTCGCGGACGCCTTCGGCCCCTACCCCTTCGACCGCTACACGGTGGTGGTCACGGACGACGTGCTGGAGATCCCCCTCGAGTCCCAGACGATGTCGACCTTCGGGGTCAACCACCTCTCCCGGGGCTGGGAGGCGCAGCGGCTCGTCGCCCACGAGATGGCGCACCAGTGGTTCGGCAACGCCGTCACCGCGGCGACCCTGGCCGACATCTGGCTGCACGAGGGGTTCGCCTGCTACGGCGAGTGGCTGTGGTCGGAGGCGTCGGGGCGGGCGACCGTCGACGAGGAGGCCGAGCGGCACCACGCGGTCATGGCGCGGCGCCCGCAGGACCTCGTGCTCACCGACCCGGGTGCTCACCGCACGTTCGACGACCGGGTCTACAAGCGGGGGGCGCTCACGCTCCACGCCCTGCGCCGCACCGTGGGCGACGAGGTGTTCTTCGCCCTGCTGCGCTCGTGGGTCGACACGAACCGCTACGGCGTGGTCACCACACCCGCCTTCGAGGATGCCGTGGCCGGCGTCACCGGGCGCCCGCACCGGGAGCTGCTCGACCGGTGGCTGCGTGGCACGGACCTCCCCGACCTGCCGACCGAGCCGGCGGGACCGGCGCGCCGCGTGCGGGCCTCGCTCAGTCGACGACTGCGAGGCTGACGACCACCCGGCTCCCGAGGGCCCACCGGCCGCGCACGCGAAGGGACGGCCGGGCGCCGGACCCGACGCCCGCACGCGCCACGGACGTGAAGCGCCCGTCGCGCGCCACGCGCACCCCCACGGCGTCGTGGTCGAGGACGGTTCCGGTCAGGGGGTACCAGGCCTTGTAGGTCGCCTCCTTGGCGGTGAAGAGCACGGTGTCCCACGGGGTGGCGGGGTCGAGGGTCACGAGTCGCTCGTGCTCGTCCCGTTCGCGGCGCGTGGCGATGACGTCGAGCACCCCGGGGGGCAGTGGCGCCGCGGTCTCGGCGTCGAGCCCGACCGACCGGACGCCCCGGCGCCGGCCCGCGCGGGCGGCCACGGCACCGGTCCACCCGGGCGTGTGGGTGATGCTCCCCACGAAGCCCGCCGGCCATCGGGGCGCTCCGCGCCCGTCGGCGAGCAGGGGGAGGTCCTGCGGCCCGCCCACCTGATCCAGCGCGTGGCGGGCGCACCACCGCCCGGTGGCGAACTCCGAACGGCGTGCTCGATGCGTCCCGCTGACCAGCGCCTCCTCCGCGCTCAGGAGGTCAGTCTCACCCACGTGGACCTCGGTGGCGCAGAACCCAATTCGCCACCACGTACGACCGACATGGTCAGGACTCGACTGCCGCGCGCCCCCCGACCGCGCCCCGGCCCGCACGGCCACCGAGGCGTGGTGCTGTTCCTCGTCACCGTCCACCCCCCAAGGATCGAGGAGACAGGGTGGCCCGCACAAGGTGCGCCCCTGCTCGTCCC
>DATITJ010000187.1:0-2513 GCA_035467935.1 Ornithinibacter sp. | reverse complement strand
GGGCCCCGCGGTGGTCTACGCCTTCGGGTGGTGGGCCGGGGGCTCCGGCGCGGCGCTCGTGCTGCCGGCCGTCGCCATGGGGCTGGCCCTGCTGTCGCTCGGCCTGCGCGTGGCCAGGGTGGCGGGCGCGTGGGCGGGAGTCGCGACGGCCGCGCGGACCGGCATCCTCTTCCCGGTGCTGCACACGGCACGGGCGACGTACTCCGAGCCCCTCGCGATGCTCACCCTGACCGCCTGGCTGCTCGCGGCGACGCTGGCCGTCGCGGCCGGGCGGGAGGCGGCTGGGCCGGAGGCGGCCGGGCGGGAGGCGGCCGGGCCGGATGCCGGGGGGCCGGGCGGCGCCGCCGGCTTCGTCGGTGACGCGTCGTCCCAGGGGAGGGTCGTGGGTCGCGCGCCGCTGCGCGCGCTGGTCGTGCACGATGCCTCGGCGCGGGCCGGGCTGCTGGCGGGGCTGCTCGTCGGGGGGACCGGGCTCGTGCGGGTCGACGCGCTGCGGGAGGTCGTGCTGCTGCTGCCGGTGCTGGCGGTGGGGGCGGCGTTCGGTGCGCGGTGGGCCCGCCCGGTGCTGCTCGGGCTCGGGGCCTCGCTGCTGGTGTCGGCGGTGGCCGCCGCGGGGTTGTCGTGGCAGTACCTGTCGTCGATCGCGGGGAGCCTCGTGCCGCTGCTCGGGCTCGGGGTGCTCGTCGGCGGGGCGTCGTGGGCGGCGCTCGTCCTGTGGCGACGGGGGTGGTGGCTGCCGGCATCCGTGGTGCGCCGCCTGCCCGACGTCGCCGCCGGCCTGGTCGTCGTGGTGGGGCTCCACCTCGCGAGCCGCCCGCTGTGGCAGGTCGTGCGGCAGGACCCGGACGACCCCGGGGCACGCTACGTCGCCGGCATGCAGGCGCGGCAGGGGCTGCCGGTCGACGGCGGTCGCACGTATGCCGAGCAGACGGTGGTGTGGCTTTCCTGGTACGTCGGTCCGGTGGCGCTCGTCGTGGCGCTGGTGGTGCTCGCGGCACTCGTGCGGCGGGCCCTGTGGTCGGTGGCGGAGCGCCGGGTCGAGGCGTGGCTCCCGGCGCTCGTCGTGGCGGCCGGCTCGACGCTGCTCACGCTGACCCGGCCGGGCATCACGCCCGACCACCCGTGGGCCGACCGTCGCCTGCTCGTCGCGCTGCCGCTCGTCGTCGCGCTGGTCGTCGTCGGGCTGGACTGGGCGGTGCGGCGGGCCGTCGCGGCGGGCCGCGGCGGGCTGGTGGCGCCGGCCGTCGGGGTGGTGGCCGCGCTCGTCGTGGTGCCCGCGCTCATGGCCACGTGGCCGCACCGGGCAGGAGGCGTCGAGCGGGGGTCCCTCGCCGCCGTCGACGCGGTGTGTCGGTCGCTGTCGCCCGGTGACGTCGTGCTCGCCGTCGACTCACGGGCCGCCAACGAGTGGCCGCAGGTCGTGCGCGGGATGTGCGCGGTGCCGGCCCTGTCGCTGACGTCGCGGGTGCGGTCGGACGAGCAGCTGCTGGCGTCGACGGTGGCCTCGGTCGCCGCCGGGGTGGCCGAGCGGGGTGGGCGGCTCGTGCTCCTCGCCGCCGACTCCACGCAGGCCCTCGACGGGCTGGGCGTCACCCCCTCGGCGGTCACCGACGTGACCGTCCGCGAGGACGAGCACGTGCTCGAGCGCGCTCCCGACCGCACCGACCCGTTGCCGGTCGCGGTCTGGCTCGCCCCCGTGCCCTGACACCCGACGGCGATGCCGCCCGGTCGCGTCCCGCTCAGCGCTGGAAGGTGGGTGCCGCGCGGCGCTGCACCGCGGCATACGTGTGTCGGTCGGCGGCGACGACGAGCCCGGGCCTGAGGGAGCGCGGGCCGTAGGGAGTGCCGTCCGGGTGGCCCACGGTGCCGCCGGCCTCGGTGACGAGGAGCGAACCGGGCGCGTGGTCCCAGGGGGTGGAGCGGCGGTAGAGGATGTAGTCGGTCGCGCCCTCGATGAGCCGGGGGTAGTCGACGCCGCAGCACACCCACGACAGGCGCATCGCCGGCATCCCCTCGAACGCGTGGTCGCGCAACGACCACATCGAGGTCACGCCGTGCGGGGCACGGTCGACGGGCACGGGCGCCACCCGCACCTGCTCCCCGTCGCGCCACGTGCCGGCACCGCGCTCGGCCACCCACGAGACACCGTGCTCGGGCTGCCAGATCCAGGCGCGCACCGTCTCGCCCGAGACCGTCTCGGCGACCATGACGGCGTGGTCGGGGGAGCCGTGCACGAAGTTCTTGGTGCCGTCCACCGGGTCGACCGTGAACGCGTGGTCGGCCGCGAGGTAGCGGTCCATGAGCGCGTGGTCGGTGGCATACGCCTCCTCGCCGAGCACGACGGCATCGGGGTATGCCGCGGTGAGACGCGCGGTGATGAGCACCTCGGCCTCGTGGTCGGCCACGGTGACGAGGTCACCGGGGTTCTTCTCCATCACCTCGCCGGCCGCGAGCGACCGGAAGCGGGGGGTGATGACCTCGGCGGCGACCTCACGCAGGAGGTCCAGGACGGC
>DATITJ010000186.1:0-2236 GCA_035467935.1 Ornithinibacter sp. | reverse complement strand
GGTCGTCCTGCCTGCCACGCGCGCACTGATGCTGCCCGCCAGGTGGGCGGACGAGGTGCTTCCCCGCATCGCCGGACGTTCCACCGACGTCGACCACCACCCGCAGCGCCCGCGAGCTCCCGGACACGTCTGACCCGTCGCGCCACCCGGCGCGACCCGTCCGCCCTGTCCCTTCTTCATCCCAGGAGCCCGCATGTCCCCGCTCGCCCCCTTCAAGCACGCCCTCGCCGCGGTCCTCGCGGCCGCCCACGACGGACTCACCGCCCTCGGCGCCGACCCCGCGGCCGGCGGCACCTGGCTGCTCTGCGTCGCCGCCGTCGTCGTCACCCTCCGCCTCGCCCTCCTGCCGGTCGTCGTGCACGGCGTACGACAGGCCCACGCCGCGGCACGCGCCCGGCCACACCTGCAGGAGCTCTCCACGCGACTCGGCTCGCGTCCCGACCGCGACAGCCTGCGCCGACACCTCGAGGAGCGCCGCAAGGTGTCCGCCGAGCACGGCGTCAGCCGGCTCGGGTGCCTGCCGCTGCTGCTCCAGATGCCCGTCTGGCTGGCGCTCTACCACCTGATCTCCGACGTCGCGTCGGGGACGGCGGTGGGCGCGATGGGTCCCGGGCTCGTCTCGTCCCTGAGCGCCGCATCGATCATGGGCGTGACACTGGCCGGCAGCGGCTATGTCGGGAGCGGACCCGCGCACCTCGCCGTCGTCGCCGGGTTGGCCGTCACGGCCGCCTCACTGTCGTACGTCACCCAGCGCTACGTCGTGGCGTCCAACATGTCCACGGAGGGCCTGCCGGAGGCGATGGCCACCGCGCAGCGGGTGATGCCCGCGCTCTCCGCCGTCGGCATGGTCGTGGCCGGGGGCGTCGTCCCCGTGGCCCTGCTCGCCTACTGGGTGTGCAACTCGGCGTGGACGCTGGGCCAGTCCGCGGCCATTGCCCACTGGTTCCCCACCCCCGGGACATCGGCGTACGCCCGTCGGTCGTGCTAGGGCGTGAGGACGAGGTTGCCGACCTTGCGCCCGGAGTCGACCACGCGGTGCGCCTCGACGATGTCGGCCAGCGGCAGCGTGCGGTCGACCACCGCCCTCATCTCGCCGGCCGCGACCCGCTCGAGCAGCCACGCGAAGTCGGCCGGGTCCTCCGAGGCGACCCCGGCCCGGACGTTTCCCCGCGCCAGGATCGTGTCGCCGAGCCCGGCCACCGCAAGCAGCAGCGTGCCGCCCGGTGCGAGCAGGTGCGGGCCCGAGCGGCGGTCCAGGGTGCCGACGGTGTCCAGCACCACGTCGTACCTCTCGGGCAGGTCGAACACTGAGGTGCTGGTGTGGTCGACGACCTCGTCGGCGCCGAGGGAGCGCACGAGGTCGGCGTTGCGGGCGCTGCACACGCCCGTGACGTGCGCGCCCGCCAGGTGGGCGATCTGGACGGCGGCGCTCCCGACGGCGCCGGAGGCTCCGTTGACCAGCACGCGCCTGCCGGGGCCGACGACGTCGCGCAGGAAGTGCCGTGCGGCGCTGCCGCCGAAGAGGATGGCGGCGGCCTGCTCGTGGCCGACCCCCGCCGGCTTGGCGGTCATCCGGTCCACGCGTACGGCGGCGAGCTCGGCGTGCGCCCCCATCGCCGCTCCCGTCATGCCGCAGACCTCGTCACCGACCGAGACCCCGTCCACGCCGGGGCCGACGGACTCCACCACCCCGGAGTAGACCACTCCGAGCACATCGCGCCGCGGGCCACGGATTCCCAGGGCCAGCCGTCCCGGCACCGAGAAGCCGCGGGGGAAGCGGCACCCGCGGATCCGGGCGTCGCCGGAGTTCACGGTGGTGGCGCGCACACGCACGACCGCCTGCCCCGTGCCGGCCACCGGATCCGGGCGCTCGACCACGGACACCACCTCGGGCGGGCCGTACCGCTCCACCACTGCTGCCCTCATGTCGGACCTCCCGCCGCCTCGCCTTACACCTGTAAGCCCGTCGTCGAGCAGAGTAGCCTTACATGTGTAAGTCAGCCAACCCAGGAGCGACCCGTGTCCAGACCACCCCTCTCGACGCAACGCGTCATCCAGGCCGCCAGCCGGGTGGCCGATGACGCCGGCTTGGCGGGGGTCATCATGCGCTGCGTCTGCCGCGCGATCGGCGTCGAGGCGATGTCGCTCTACCACCACGTCGCCATCAAGTACGCCCTCCTCGACGGCCTGGCCGACTGGGTGTTCGACCAAATCGACACCACTTCGACCTCGGGCC
>DATITJ010000185.1:0-11245 GCA_035467935.1 Ornithinibacter sp. | reverse complement strand
CACGCAACCCTTGACCCGCTCCAGCTCCGCGACCAGATCCACCCGCTCCCGATCCGACAACCCCGCCACATCCACCGAACCCAACCACGCCCGAAACGAGGCGACCGGCACCGTCACCGCAGCACCAGCGGCACCCGAACCTGGCTGCGGCACAGCAACATCCGGGTCACCGACCCGCCCGTCCACCACCAGCTCCCCCGCCATGAGAAAACCGTACACATGTCCACCGACAGGCCGGGTGAGCCCGAGCAGCGCCTGTGGACGACGACACCGAGCGGAGCGACCCTGTGGACGACCATCCGCGTCCCGTGGCGGCGTACACCCCGCAGGCGTCGCTCAGAGCGCGTGCGGCAGGCCGAGAGCCTCGAGCGTGGCGCGCGCGATCTCGCGCTCCTCGTCGGTCGGGACGACCCACACCTGGGCTGCACTCATCCGGTCCGAGATCCGGCGCTCCGGCGGCCCGTCGGCGTTGGCCGTCTCGTCGAGCCTCAGCCCCAGCACACCGAGGCCGTCGACGACCGCAGACCGCAGTGGTGCGCTGCGCTCGCCGATGCCGCCGGTGAAGACCAGGGCGTCGAGTCGGCCCAGGACGGCTGCGTAGGCGCCGACGTACTTGCGGATGCGGTGCACCGTGACGTCGAAGGCCAGCGCCGCGTCGGCGTCGCCGTGCTCACGGCGCTCCACGACCGTGCGGAAGTCGGACACCCCCGCGAGCCCCAGGAGCCCGCTGTCGCGGTTCAGCGCCCGGTCGTACTCCTCGGCGGACATTCCCGTGACCCGGGCGAGGTAGCCCCCGAGCGCCGGGTCGACGTCACCGGACCTGGTGCCCATGACCAGGCCCTCGGCAGGCGACAGGCCCATCGACGTGTCGACGCTGCGTCCACCGTCGACGGCGCAGGCGCTCGCGCCGTTGCCGAGGTGGAGCACCACCATCCGGGTCTCCTCTGCCGGGCGGCCGAGGAGCCCGGCCGCGCGCCGCGAGACCCAGGCGTGGGAGCTGCCGTGGAACCCGTACCGGCGCACGTGGTGCCGGTCCCGCCAGTCACGTGGCACGGCATACGTGTAGGCGGCCTCGGGCAGCGTGCGGTGGAACCCGGTGTCGAACACGGCCACGTGCGGGAGCCCGGGGAACGCCTCCTGGGCCCGCACGATGCCCTCGACGTTCGCCGGGTTGTGCAGGGGGGCGAGGGGCGCGAGGGTGCGCAGTGCCGCGACCACCTCGTCGTCGACGAGCACGGGACCGGTGAAGCCCCGGCCGCCGTGCACGACCCGGTGGCCGACCGCGACGAGGTCGTCGTCGGCGAGGCCGGGACCGTGCTCGCGCAGCGCGGCCCGGGCCAGGGCGAACGCCGCGGTGTGGCTCGGGCAGTCGACATCGGTGTCGTGGAGGCGGTCCGCGTCGTGGCGGTGGTGGCTCGCGCCCCCGATCTCCGACACCAGGCCCACGGCGACGGTGCGGCCGCTCGTGGCGTCGAGCACCTGGTACTTCAGCGAGGACGACCCGGCGTTGACGACGAGGACGTGCGGGCGCGCGGTCATTCACCCTGCCCCTGCACCGCCGTGATGGCCACCGTGTTGACGATGTCCCGCACGAGCGCCCCGCGCGAGAGGTCGTTGACCGGCTTGTTGAGGCCCTGGAGCACCGGGCCGATCGCGACGGCGGACGCACTGCGCTGCACGGCCTTGTAGGTGTTGTTGCCGGTGTTGAGGTCGGGGAAGACGAGCACCGTGGCCCGGCCGGCCACCGCGCTGTCGGGGAGCTTGGTGCGCGCCACGTGGGGGTCGACGGCCGCGTCGTACTGGATCGGGCCCTCCACGAGCAGCTCCGGGGCCCGTTCGCGCACCAGCGCGGTCGCGGCCCGCACCTTCTCGACGTCGGCACCGGTCCCGGACTCCCCGGTGGAGTAGGACAGCATCGCGACCCGCGGCTCGATGCCGAAGCGGGCGGCCGTGCGCGCCGACGAGATCGCGATGTCCGCGAGCTGCTCCGCGCTCGGGTCGGGGTTGACGGCGCAGTCGCCGTAGGCGAGCACGCGGTCGGCCAGGCACATGAGGAAGACGCTCGAGACGACCGAGACGCCCGGCGCTGTGCGCACGACCTCGAGCGCGGGCCGGATGGTGTGCGCCGTGGTCGTCACGCACCCGGAGACCATGCCGTCGGCGAGGCCGGTGTGCACCATCATCGTGCCGAAGTAGGACGGGTCGACGACCCGGTCGAAGGCCTGCTCAGCGGTCACCCCCTTGTGGGAGCGGAGCGCGGCGTACTCCGTCGCGAACCCCTCGCGCCACGGGCTCGTCGCCGGGTCCACGACGGCGGCAGCCTCGATGTCGACCCCGAGCTGCCGCGCGCGAGAGCGGATCTCGTCCTCGTCGCCGAGCAGGGTGAGCCGGGCGATGCCGCGGGAGAGCACCTGGTCGGCAGCGAGGATGATGCGTTCCTCGGCGCCTTCGGGCAGCACGATGTGGGAGTGGGCCGCCCGCGCCCGCTCGACGAGGTCGTGCTCGAACATCAGGGGGGTCACCGCTCGCTCGCTGCCCACGGCGCCCTCCCCCACGAGGGCGTCGAGGACGTCGAGGTCCTCGGCCCGGTCGAGCAGGGTGGCCGCCGCACGGATCTTCCGTGCGGACTGCGCGGTGATACGACCCTCGACCCGGCCGAGAGCGGTCGCGGCATCCATGGTGCCCTGGCGGCACGAGATGATCGGCAGGCGCACGTCGAGGCCCGCGATGAGCCGGTCGACCTGCGGCGAGAGCTGGAAGCCGCCGTTGAGCACGAGGCCCGCCAGGGCCGGCAGGGTGCGTGAGTGGTGCGCCAGCAGCACCCCGAGCACGACGTCGTCCCGGTCGCCCGGCACGATCACGACGGAGCCCTCGATGAGGCGGTCGATGACGTGGGGCATCGACATCGCGGCGACCACGAGCCCCAGGCTCTCCCGGTCGAGGAGCTCGGCGTCGCCGTGGACGAGGACGCCCTCGCAGGCCGCGACGAGGTCGGCCACCGTCGGTGCCCGCAGGAGCGGCGTCTCCGGCAGGACCCACACCGGCAGCGTGCCCAGCCGCTCGTGGAGCACGTCGCGCACGCCTGGCCGGTCGGCCTCCGGGACCTGGTTGACGACGACTCCGCCGACGTGGGCGTGCACCTGCCGGGCCGCGGCCACGGCGACCGACGCGCTCGCGGCGAGCTCACGGGCCTCGCGGTCGCGGGCGGGCGAGACGAGGACGAGCGGGGTGCCGAGGTCGGCGGCGATCCGCGCGTTCGTGGCGAACTCCGTCGTCGCGACGACGTCGGAGAAGTCCGACCCGACGACGAGGACGACGTCGCGGTTCTGCGCCATGGCGTGGTAGCGGTCGACGACCGTGCCGAGCGCGCGCTCGGGGTCGGCGTGCAGCGCGTCGTGGGTCACGCCCCAGGCCCGGGCCGGCGACAGGTCGGTGTGGGCCTCCCGGAGGAGCACGCGCAGCAGCTCGTCACGGCCCCCACCCTGCACGACGGGCCGGAAGACCCCGACGCGTCCGTGCCGGCGTGCGAGCCGGCTGACGAGCCCGACCGCGACGGCCGACTTGCCGGACCGCGCCTCGGTGCCCGCGAGGTAGAGGCCCTTCACGGGCGGGGGCCGGGGGGTGTCGCACTCACGCTGATCTCGCTCATCGCTCCAGCCAACTCGTCTCCGCGGCTGCGGGCAACCCCGACGAGGCCAGGTCTCAGCCCTTGCCCGGGTCCCTGCCCGGGTCCTCGGCGAGGGCCTTGATGTCCTTGGCGACGACGTCGTCGAGCGCCGACTCGATGACGGCATCCGCCCGCTCCAGCGCCCGGCGGATCTCGAGCGCGCCGGGGTCGGACACGGTGGCGACGATGCCGGAGTGCCCGGGCGGGATCGCGTACTCCAGCTTCTCGGTGAGCTCCATGCGGTGGTGCAGCTGGCGCGTCTTGCCCAGCGCGGCCCCCGCGGCCCCGAGCACGGCGGCGCTGCCGAGCAGTGAGGGCGGGAAGAGCAGGCCGAGGGTGGCGCCGCCGACGAGGCCCCACTTGAGCCCGCGCTTGGTGGAGTGGTCGGTCGCCTGCTGGATCTCGAGGTCGCCGTCCGCCTCGCGCTTGACGACGATGACACCGTCGATGGCGACGTGACGCCCGTCCTCGATCGACTTCAGGGCCTCGTAGGCCTCCCAGGCCGTGTCCGTGTCGGCGAAGGTGGCGACGAAGAGCGTGGTCACTCCGTCGGTGACGGCGGTGACGACGTCCGGGGTCTCCTGGGGGGTCGTGGGGTCTGACATGGGTGGTCCTCTCGGTCGTGGTGAGCGGGTGAGGGGGTGAGCGGGCGAGCGGGTGGGGTCGGACCCGAACCGGCGGGTTTCGGCTCAGCCGGTCGGGCAGACGGCGTCGAGCTTCGCGGTCAGGTCGGTGTAGGCCGAGTTGAGCTCCTCCTGGGCCTGGGTGATCTTCGGTCCCATCTCCTCCTGGGCGTCGGCCTTCGCCTGGGTCAGGGACTCCCGCAGCGCGTCGGCCTTCTGGTTCATCTCGCCGATCGCCGCGGCCGCTGGGCCGTCGGAGACGGCCGACAGCCGGTTGAGGTCGGCCTTGACGGTCGCCGCCTTGGCCTCCAGCGCAGCCACCTGTGCCTGCACCGCCTCGGGCGTGCCCGTGGTGTCCAGCGGAGTGGCCTTGAGGTCCTCGACGGCCTTCTGGAGGTCGCTGTAGCCGCTGCACAGCTCCCCGTCGGCGCTCTGCGCCGGGCTCGGGGTCTCGTCGGCGGACTCGCCCGAACACCCGGTGAGGGCGAGCGCGAGAGCGGCCAGGACGGGTGCGATGCGACGTGCGGTCGTGCGGTTCATCAAGTTCCTCCACTTCCGGGGGCGCCGGCTGACGATGACCCTGACGCTAGGTCGGACCCCTGCCGGGGACGTCACCCGCGGCGGGTGAACCGATCGTCCGGCCCTCACTCGGCGAGACGGCCCTCGAAGAGAGCCCGCACGGCGGGGGTGGCACGCAGGAGGTCGAGCGCCAGGTCGGCGTGCCCGGGGACGTAGCCGTTGCCCACGAGCATCCGCACGTCGGCGGCCAGGCCCTCGGCGCCCAGCGCGGCGGCCGAGAAGCTCGTCGCCATGGAGAAGTAGATGATCGTGCCGCCCTGCGCGGTGGCGAGGATGGCGGGCTGCTCGCACCCCGGCACGTCGACGCAGACCACGGTGACGTCGGCGGGACCGCCCGCGGACGCGACGGCACCCGAGAGCCCCAGGGGCGAGCGTGCGTCGGCGACGACGACGGCATCCGCGAGCCCGCTGCGGCGCAGCACCTCCGCCTCGCCCTCGTGGGGCACGACGCCGATGGTGCGTGCGGCACCGGCGGATGCCGCGGCCGCCAGTGACAGCGAGCCGGACTTCCCCGCCCCGCCGAGCACGCAGACCGTCGGCGCCTGGCCGCGGGCGAGGTGCTCCTGCACGACCCGGGTCACGAGGGCGGGTGCCCCGCAGACGTCCATGACCATGAGGGCGAGGTCGGGTGAGAGGTCGTCGGGCAGCCGGGCCGCGATCGAGCGGCCGAACAGCACCGCGGTGCCGGAGGTGGGCACGCGCTCGGAGCGGCCGTCCCACCGGGCCAGGCCGTCGGTGAGGGTCAGGGGCGTGAGGGACAGGGAGACGAGGGTCGCGACCCGGTCCCCCACCACCAGGCCGAGCGGCGACTCCGGCCCTACCGCGGCGACGGTGCCGATGAGCATGCCGCCAGAGCCGGTCACGGGGTTCTGCATCTTGCCGCGCTCGCCGACGATGGCGAGCACCTCGGCGCGCACGGCATCCCCGTCCCCCCCGTGCTTCTCGGAGAGCTGGCGGAAGGATGCCGCGTCGAGGTTGAGGGTCTCGACGTCGATGCGCACCTCGTCGGGCCAGAGCTCGGGCCCGGCGTCGAGGACGCGGGCGGCCTGCGGCAGCGCCGCACCCGCGGGGTCGAGCACGCGGTGCAGGCCGACGGGTGACGAGGGCGTCGTACGCACAAGAATCTCCTCACGATGCGATACGCAGCCGAAGTATTTGCGGCATGGCGTGACTTGGGCGTCATCTATTGCGTATCCTGCCATTCATGACGACAAACATCGACCAGCCCTACGCCTACCGGCGTCGTGAGCTGGTGGAGCCCGACTGGACCCGCCTGCCCGGCTGGCACGACGTGACCGCCGCGCAGTGGGCGGACGCCCAGTGGCAGCGCGCGCACTGCGTGAAGAACGTCGGTCAGCTGCATGCCCTCATGGGTGACCTCCTCGAGGAGCGCTTCTACGCCGACCTCGAGCGCGACCAGGCCGAGCGGGCCACGATGTCGATGCTCGTCACCCCGCAGATGATGAACACCATGGTCCCCTCGACCGACGGTGCGATGCCGGCGTCGGGCGGGGCCTTCACCGAGGCGTTCTACGCCGACCCGGTGCGCGCCTACATGCTCCCGGTCTTCTCCGACCGTCGCACCGACTGGCCGAGCCACCCGCACTCGGCCCGTGACAGCCTCCACGAGCACGACATGTGGGCCGTCGAGGGCCTCACGCACCGCTACCCCACCAAGGTGCTCGCGGAGATGCTCCCGACCTGCCCGCAGTACTGCGGCCACTGCACCCGCATGGACCTGGTCGGCAACTCGACCCCGCAGTTCACCAAGCTCAAGCTCGCGGGCAAGCCGGTCGACCGGTATGCCGCCATGCTCGACTACCTCCACCGCACGCCGGGCGTGCGCGACGTGGTCGTCTCCGGCGGCGACGTCGCGAACATGCCGTGGAGGAACCTCGAGGGCTTCCTCGACAAGCTGCTCGAGGTCGACAACATCCGCGACATCCGGCTCGCGACCAAGGCGCTCATGGGTCTGCCCCAGCACTGGCTGCAGGACGACGTCGTCGAGGGGGTGGCCCGCGTCTCGGCCAAGGCCCGCTCGCGCGGCGTCGCGCTGGCGATCCACACCCATGTCAACAGCGCCCAGTCCGTCACGCCGCTCGTCGCGAAGGCCGCCCAGGCGATGCTCGACGCTGGCGTGCGTGACGTGCGCAACCAGGGTGTCCTCCTGCGCGGGGTGAACGACTCCCCCCAGGCGCTCCTCGACCTGTGCTTCGCCCTCCAGGACGAGGCCACGATCACGCCGTACTACTTCTACATGTGCGACATGATCCCGTTCGCCGAGCACTGGCGGCTCTCGCTCGGGGAGGCGCAGAAGCTGCAGGAGGCGATCATGGGCTACCTGCCGGGCTTCGCGACGCCGCGCATCGTCTGCGACGTGCCGTTCGTCGGCAAGCGCTGGGTGCACCAGGTCGAGTCCTACGACACCGAACGCGGGATGTCGTTCTGGCGCAAGCACTACCGCACCTCGATCGAGGCCGGCGACGAGCAGGCGCTGTCGCGCGAGTACGTCTACTACGACCCGATCCACACCCTCCCCGAGTCGGGCCAGCAGTGGTGGCGCGACACCACCGACATGGATGCCGTGCACGAGGCAGCGCTCGTCGGCGCCGGTGCCAGCCACGCCGCCTCGGTGGCCGACCTCGCGTAGGTGAGCACGCGGCATACGCTGGTCGGATGCCTCGCCGAGACTCCTCCGGGACGCCCGCCACGGTCGCGCTGACCGCGGCGGGCGTCGCGTACTCCCAGCACGTCTACGAGCACGACCCGGCCGCGCCGTCCTACGGACTCGAGGCGGCGGCGGTGCTGGGGCTGCCCACGGAGCAGGTGTTCAAGACCCTCGTCGTCGACACCGGCGCCGGGCTCGCCGTCGGCGTCGTGCCGGTGGCCGGGTCGCTCGACCTCAAGGCGATGGCCGAGGTGCTCGGGGTGAAGAAGGTGACGATGGCGGATCCGGCTGCGGCACAGCGCAGCTCGGGCTACGTCCTCGGTGGCGTCTCACCGGTCGGCCAGAAGCGTGCCCTGCCCACGGTGGTCGACGAGAGTGTCGAGGCGTTCGACGTCGTCTACGTCTCGGGCGGACGACGGGGCCTGGACCTCGGTCTCTCCCCCGCCGACCTCGTGCGGGTCACGGGGGCGGTGCTCGCCGACGTGGCGCGCTGAGCCGGGACGACCTAGCGGTGCGCGTCGGCCGCGGCCTGGATGCGGGCGACGTACCCCGCCCACTGCGCGGCATCCCCCTGCTCGTCGCGGTCACGCCCGGCCTGCCCGTCGACGAGCTCGCGCAGGATGTCGGCGTGGCCCGCGTGCTGGGCGGTGTCGGCGAGGGTGCGCACGAGGACGTGCCCGAAGGTCGTGACGCGACGCTCCTCGGGCCACCACGCGACGGTTGCGGGGGCGTCGAGCGGCAGGTCCGCGATGGAGGCGTCGGAGAGCTGCCACGCGGTGCGGTAGAGGCCCAGGATCCACTCGCGCGACTCGTCGGCGCGGGCCCACATGTCGGCGCCCTCCCAGACCGAGCCGTCCTCGTTCCACGGCAGCAGCGGCGCCTCGCGCCCCACCGACTCCACGAGGTAGCCGACCTCGACCCCGACGAGGTGCTTGACGATGCCGAGCAGGTTGGTGCCGGTCGGGGTGAACGGACGGCGCACGTCGTGCTCCGGGAGACCCTCCAGGGATCGCACGAGGCTGTCCCGGGCCTGCTGGAGGTAGCGCTGCAGGTCGACCGAGAGGCCGGTCGGGCCGGTCACTCCCACGGCGTGGAGAGGACGACCGTCGTGCGGGTGGACACGTGGGCGGCGCCGCGCACCTGCGCGATGAGGTCCTCCAGGGCCGTGGGGTTCTCGACCCGCACCTTGAGGATGTAGTTCTCGTCGCCGGCCACCGAGTGGCACTCCTCGATCGCGGTGATCTCCCGCAGCCGCTCGGGGATGTCGTCGGGCGCGGCCGGGTCGATCGGCGTGATCGAGATGAAGGCGGTGATCTGCTGGCCGAGGGCCCGGTGGTCGACCCTGGCGGTGTAGCCCTTGACCACACCGCGCTGCTCGAGGCGGCGGACCCGCTGGTGGACCGCGGACGTGGACATGCCGAGCGTCTTGCCGAGGTCGGTGTAGCTGATCCGCCCGTCCTTGGCCAGGAGGTCGACGATGCGACGGTCCAGGTCTTCCATGCCGCCAATGTAGCCCCGCGCCCGCGGGCCCCCGGAACGGCTCGCCCCGTGGGCAGCGTCGTCGACGGCGGCTACCCTCGGGCCATGCCGGCCGACCGCCTCATGCTCCTGGACTCCGCGTCGCTCTACTTCCGAGCGTTCTTCGGCGTGCCCGACCAGCGCACGTCCCCCGACGAGCCGCCGACCAACGCCCTGCGCGGCTTCCTCGACATGATCGCCACCCTCGTCACCGCGCACGGGCCGACCCACCTCGTGGCCTGCTGGGACGACGACTGGCGCCCCCAGTGGCGCGTCGACCTCCTGCCCACGTACAAGACGCACCGTCTCACCGAGGACTCCGACGTCGTCGAGGAGAGCCCCGAGGGCCTCACGCCCCAGGTGCCGCTCATCCGCGAGGCCCTGGCGGCCGTGGGCATCGCCCGGCTCGGGGCGCCCGGGTTCGAGGCCGACGACGTCATCGGCACGCTCACCGCGCGGCACCGCGGCGTGATGCCCGTCGACGTCGTCACCGGTGACCGCGACCTGCTCCAGCTCGTCGACGACGAGAACGACATCCGGGTGCTCTACACCGGCAAGGGCGGGGTCCGCGAGCCCGACATCGTGACCCAGTCGTTCCTCGTGCAGCGGTATGCCGTGCCCACCGGTGAGGCGTACCTCGACATGTCCGTGCTGCGCGGCGACACGAGCGACGGCCTTCCGGGCGTCAAGGGCATCGGGGACAAGACCGCGGCCCAGCTCATCGGGGCCTACGGCTCGCTCGCCGGGCTGCGTGCCGCCGTCGACGCGGGCGACCCGGCGATCAAGGGGGCGCGCCGCGCGAACCTCGAGGCGGCATCCGCCTATCTCGACGTCGCTCCGACCGTCGTGCGGGTGGCGCCCGACGCGCCGGTCGCCGAGGTCGACGTCCGGCTCCCGGGCGCGGTGGCCGACCCCGCCCGGCTCGAGGCGCTGGCCGGCACCTACGGCGTGGCCAACCCCGTCAACCGGCTCCTCGCCGCCCTGGGGGTGCTCCGGTAGCGCGGTCAGTCGAGGCGATCGGCGGCGACCACGCCGCGCAGCACGGCGTCCACCGCGGTGCGGGCGGTGCGCCGCAGCTCGCCGTCGCTCGACGCCTTGCCGACCTGGTCGAGCAGGTCGACGAGCTGCTTGCACCGGCGAACGAAGTCACCGGCGGCCATGTCCTGTCCGCGCAGCACGGCATCCAGCCGCTCCCCCGACGCCCAGCGGTGCACCATCCACGCCATCCCGCCGTCGGGCATCGAGGTCGAGGGCAGGTCGTGCTCGTTCTCGAGGTCCTCGATCTCCGACCAGAGCCGTTCCATCGCGGTGATCGCCTCGGCGACGTCGTCGGTGGGCATGCGCGGTGCGACCTCGGCCTCCTCGTGGCGCGGCTCGTGGACCAGCGCGGACACGGCGGCCGCGAGCGCCGGGGCGTCGAGGCGCTTCCAGACGTCGTGGCGCAGGCACTCGGCGGCGAGGAGGTCCTTCTCGGTGTAGAGCCGGCGCAGCCGCTCGCCGCGCTCGGTGACGACGGTGCCCCCGTCGGCGAGGTAGCCGAGGGACTCGAGGGCGTCGCAGATGCGGTCGAAGGTGCGGGCCACGGTGTTGGTGCGCCCCTCGACCTTGCGCTGCAGGCCGACGGTCTCGCGCTTGAGCCGCCACCACCGCTCGGCCCAGCGGGCGTGTGCCTCGCGGTCGGGGCACTGGTGGCACGGGTGCGCCTTGAGCTCGTGCCGCAGCCGGGCGACCTTCTCCGACTCCCCGGGCTGGGTGTCGCGGGCGCGGCGCCGCGGCGAGTCCTCGGCGTCGTGCGGCACCGCGACGCGCAGCGACGTCGCCAGGTCGCGCCGCGACTTGGGCGACTTGGGGTTGAAGTGAGGAGGCACCTTGATCTGCGCCATGGCCTCGACCGGCTCGGGCACGTCGACGACGGTGAGCCGGCGGAACTGCTTGTCCTCGGTGACGACGCCCGGGCCCGTCGGGGCCCCCTTGGCGGTGCGGGCGGGCTGCACGACGACGGCCCAGCCGGCGCGGCGGCCGGCGGGGATACGGATGCCGTCGCCGACCTTGAGCGACTCCATCGACACCGCGGCCTCGGCCCGGCGCGAGGCCGAGCGGGCCTTGACGCCGTCCTTCTCCGCGTCGGCCAGCGCTCGGCGCAACGCGGCGTACTCGCGGAAGTCGCCGAGGTCGCAGTGCATGGCCTCG
>DATITJ010000184.1:0-2892 GCA_035467935.1 Ornithinibacter sp. | reverse complement strand
CGTCGACGTGCTCGGCCGCGGCCGCACCGCGATCGAGGAGGCCGACACGGCATACGGCCTGGCCCTGTCCGACGACGAGGTCGACTACCTCGTCGAGGCGTTCACCGGGCTCGACCGCAACCCCACCGACGTCGAGCTGATGATGTTCGCCCAGGCCAACTCCGAGCACTGCCGCCACAAGATCTTCAACGCCGACTTCGTCGTCGACGGGGTGGTGCAGCCCCGCTCGCTGTTCGGGATGATCCGGTACACCGAGGAGGTCGCGGGCGAGGGCACCGTCGTGGCCTACAAGGACAACGCCTCCGTCATGGTCGGGGGCCGTCGCGTGCGCTGGATGCCGGAGTCGGCCGACGTCCCGAGCCGCTACACCGGGCGCGACGACGAGGTCCACGTGCTCATGAAGGTCGAGACGCACAACCACCCGACCGCCATCTCCCCCTTCCCGGGCGCGGCCACCGGTGCCGGCGGCGAGATCCGCGACGAGGGCGCGACCGGCCGCGGCTCGCAGCCCAAGGCCGGCCTCACCGGGTTCGCCGTGTCCAACCTCCACCTGCCCGGGCTCGAGGAGCCGTGGGAGCGCGAGCCCTACGGCTCGCCGGCGCACCTCGCGAGCCCGCTCGAGATCATGGTCGAGGGCCCCATCGGCGCGGCGGCGTTCAACAACGAGTTCGGCCGGCCCGGGCTCGGTGGCTTCTTCCGCGTCTACGAGCAGACCGTCGACGGGGTGCGTCGCGGCTTCCACAAGCCGATCATGAGCGCGGGCGGCCTCGGCACGATCAGCGCCGACATGACCGAGAAGATCGTCTTCCCCGCGGGCACCCTGCTCGTGCAGATCGGCGGGCCGGGCATGCGGATCGGCATGGGGGGCGGTGCCGCGTCGTCGATGGCCGCCGGTGCCAACGCGGCCGAGCTCGACTTCGACTCGGTGCAGCGCGGCAACCCCGAGATCGAGCGGCGCGCGCAGGAGGTCATCAACCACTGCTGGGGCCTCGGCGACGACAACCCCGTGCTCGCCATCCACGACGTCGGCGCCGGCGGGCTCTCCAACGCCTTCCCCGAGCTCGTCGACGGGGCGGGGCTCGGCGCCCGTTTCGACCTGTCGGCCATCCCGCTCGAGGAGAGCGGGCTCGCCCCGAAGGAGGCCTGGTGCAACGAGTCGCAGGAGCGCTATGTCGTCGCGCTCGCGCCCGAGTCGCTGCCGCGCTTTGCCGCCCTGTGTGACCGCGAGCGCTGTCCGTACGCAGTCGTCGGCGCGGCCCGCGACGACGGCCGCCTCGTGCTCGGCGACGGACCCGACGACCGCGACGACGAGGACCGCGCCATCGACATGCCGATGGAGGTGCTCTTCGGGAAGCCCCCGCGGATGACGCGCGACGTCGCCCGCGTGTCCTGGGACGGCGGCGACCTCGACCTCGCGTCCGTCGACGTGCGCGAGGCCGCACATGCCGTGCTCCGCCACCCGACCGTCGCCTCCAAGCGCTTCCTCGTGACGATCGCCGACCGCACCGTCGGAGGCTTGACGCACCGCGACCAGATGGTCGGCCCGTGGCAGGTGCCGGTCGCGGACGTGGCCGTGACGCTCGCCGACCACGTCGGCTTCTCGGGCGAGGCGATGGCCACCGGTGAGCGGATGCCGCTCGCCGCGGTCGACGCCCCGGCCTCCGGCCGGATGGCGGTCGGCGAGGCGCTCACCAACCTGCTCGCCGCACCGATCACCGGGCTCGCCGGAGTCAAGCTGTCCTGCAACTGGATGGCCGCGTGCGGTGAGGACGGCGAGGACGCCGCGCTCTACGACACGGTCGAGGCCGTCGCGATGGAGCTGCTCCCGGAGCTGATGGTCTCGGTGCCGGTCGGCAAGGACTCCCTCTCGATGCGCACCCGGTGGACGGATGCCGTGTCCGGCGCGGCCCGCCAGGTCACCTCGCCGGTGTCGCTCGTGGTCACCGCCTTCGCCTCGCTGTCCGACGTGAGGGCGACGCTCACGCCACAGCTGCATGGGGTCGCAGGAGTCGACGGCACACCGGAGACGGTGCTCGTGCTCGTCGACCTCGGCGGCGGGCAGGACCGGCTCGGCGGGTCGGTGCTCGCGCAGGCGTCCGGGGTCTTCGGCGGGCCGGTGCCCGACCTCGACGACGCCGCCAGGCTCGCTGGGCTCGTCGATGCCGTGACCGAGCTACGCTCTGCGGGAATGGTGCTGGCCTACCACGACCGGTCGGACGGTGGTCTCTGGGCGACCGTGGCGGAGATGGCTTTCGCTGGTGGGTGCGGGGTCGAGGTCGACGTCCCGTCGGTCGCCGCCCTCTTCGCCGAGGAGCTCGGCGCGGTGCTCGAGGTGCCCGCCGGCCGGGGCGACTCGGTGCTCTCCGTCCTGGGGTCCCACGGGCTCGGCGACCTCAGCCGGGTGATCGGCCGACCCTCCGCGGAGCGCCGCGTGCGCGTCACGCTGGCCGACGAGGCCCTTCTCGACGAGCCGCTGCGCGACCTCGCGCGGGTCTGGGACGAGGTCTCGTGGCGGATCGCGACGCTGCGCGACAACCCCGCGTGCGCCGAGGAGGAGCACGCGGCATTCGGCTCCGACACCGACCCGGGTCTCGTCGTGGCGCCCACGTTCGACCCGACCGACGACGTCGCCGCGCCCTACCTCAACCTCGGGGCCCGCCCGAAGGTCGCGATCCTGCGCGAGCAGGGCGTCAACAGCCACGTCGAGACCGCATTCGCCTTCGACAGGGCAGGTTTCGAGACCTACGACGTGCACATGACCGACCTCCAGACGGGTCGGTTCGACCTCGCGGACGTCGTCGGGCTCGTCGCCTGCGGAGGGTTCTCCTACGGCGACACGCTCGGTGCCGGCGAGGGCTGGGCGCGCTCCGTGCTCTTCAACGAGCGGCTCAC
>DATITJ010000183.1:0-6656 GCA_035467935.1 Ornithinibacter sp. | reverse complement strand
CTCCTACCGCGTGCCGACGTTCGTCCTCGAGGGCCCCCTCGTCGCGCTCAACGCGTCGAAGTCGGGCCTGAGCCTCATCACGATGCGACCCGACCTGCTGACCGCCATGCGCGGTGCGCTCGGTGGGGTCTCGTGGTCGGGGTCGACGCTGCGCTTCAGGCCCGGCGAGCAGCTGCCCGACGACCTCCTGCGCGCCGTCATCGGGGCGCGGGTCGACCAGAACCGGCGCGGCGAGTGACCGTCAAGGCCGGTTGAACGACGCGGCGGCGCCACATCCCCCACTCGAGCAGCGAGTCGAGGTTGCCCGCGGGCGCGGTCGGACCGCCCGGTCCTAGGCTGTGGCCTGACGGCGAGACCGGCTCGTCGCGGCATCCGCACGAGGAGCCCCATGGATCGACCGGCCTCCGCCGTCGACAACCTCCTCTCCAGCCGATCGTCGCTCGCCCGGTGGGGGGTGCGGTCGTGGCTGCTGGCGGGGGTGCTCGTCGCGGGCTCGATCGTGGTGTGGATGCTCTCCCAGGTGTCGGGCTTCGTCGTGCCGCTCGTCATCGCCAGCGTGCTCGGGGCCCTGTTCGCCCCGGTGGTCGACCGGCTCCACGCCCGCGGGGTCCCGCGGCCGGGCGGGGCGTTCGTCGTGCTCCTCGGGCTCGCCGGCGTGGTGGTCGGGTCGATCTGGCTCGTCGTCGCCGGCATCGTCGACCAGGGCCCCCAGATCGCGTCCCAGCTCGCCGCGGGCCTCGACACGCTCGGCGCGTGGCTCACGTCGTACGGGGTCGACATCAGCAGCGGCACGTCCATCACCGACCGGCTCGGCTCCACGACCGAGCAGGCCCTCGGCGGCGTCGGCTCCCTGCTGTCGGGCGCGTTCTCCAGTGCGGTGTCGATCGGCATCGGGGCCGCCATGGGCGCCTTCCTCGTCTACTACGTGCTCGTCGACTGGGCCCCGCTCTCCCGCTGGGTCGGTGGCCACCTGGGCCTCGACGCCGTGACCGGCACCGCCGTCGTCGGCGACGCGGTCGTCTCGGTGCGACGCTACTTCTGGAGCCTGACGCTCTCGGCGGTCACCACGGCCGTGCTCATCGGCGGCACGGCCTGGGCGCTCGGTGTGCCGCTGGCCTTCACCATCGCCGTCATCACCCTCGTGACCTCCTACGTCCCCTACCTCGGCGCCATCGTGTCCGGTGCATTCGCGACGCTGATCGCCCTGGGGTCCAACGGGATCGGCACGGCACTCGTCATGCTCGCCGTGATCCTGGTGGTGCAGAACGTCGTGCAGACGATCGTCCTGGCCCGTCTCGCGAGCACCGCCCTGAGCCTGCACCCCATCGTCGTCCTCGGCTCGACGATCATCGGTGCCGCGCTGGCAGGCATGCTCGGGGCGGCCCTGTCGTCGCCGGCCGTCGCCGTCGCCGTCATGGTGCACCGTCGCCTGTCGGGTCGCCCGGCGGAGGGTGGCGGCTCGGGCGCATCCGCGGACGGTGCCGGCCCCGCCGTGGCTCAGACGTAACGCCGGGCGGCGCGCACGGCCTGCGCCGTGTACGACCCGCCGAACAGCACGGCGTGGAGCAGCAACGGGTGCACCTGGTGCAGCGCGACGCGGTCCCGCCAGCCGTCCGCGAGCGGCGCGGCACCGGCATACCCCTCCACCACCCGCTCGAGGTGCGGGCAGCCGAAGAGGGCGAGCATCGCGAGGTCGGCCTCGCGGTGGCCGCCGTGGGCGGCGGGGTCGATGAGCACCGCGCCGGATGCCGTCCACACGACGTTGCCCGACCAGAGGTCGCCGTGGATGCGGGCCGGCGGGTCGTCGGTGTCGAGGTCCCCGGCGGCCACGATCGCGACGAGGCGGTCGAGGACGGCGACATCGGCGGTGCCGAGCACCCCACGGTCCCGGCCCTCACGCACGAGGGGGGCGAGGCGCGCCTGCGCGTGGAACGCCCCCCACGTCGGCCAGGCGCCGAGCACGAGGGGGAGCGGCTCGGCGAGCGGACCCAGCCAGCCGTCGCCGGCCCAGCCGTCGGGCGGGCAACCGTATGCCGTGGCACCGGCCGCGTGCGTCGCCGCCAGCCCGCGCCCGAGGGCCTCGGCGTGCCGGGGCGTGGGGGTCGCCGGGGTCAGGCGCACGAGGTCGAGGTGGTGCGGGCCCTCGTCGAGGACCTCGACGACCGGAGCACCGCCCGCCGCGGCGAGCCACCGCAGGCCGGCGGCCTCCCAGGCGGTGTAGCCCTCGGGCGCGCTCGCCGAGGACTTGCGGTAGGCGGTGGGCATGTCCAGATCGTCGCAGGTCGGCGCCGGGCCAAGGGCGTCCTCATGGCGATGCGCGGGATGCCCGAGCAGGAGGCGTTCGCGGTGCTGCGCAGGACCTCCCAGGACCGCGACGTCCAGGTGCGCGATCTCGGCCAGCAGATCGTCGCGGCCCCGCCGAGCGGGACGACGCGGCCCCGGCCCGAGGCTGCTCTAGAGTCGCCGTATGCCGCGACCCCATGCCGCAGCAGTTCTCGAGGACGCCTACCACTCACGCAAGGCGGGCGTCCTCACGCGCCGCGGGTTCGTCACCCGGATCGTCCCGTCGACGGGCTACGGCAGTGTCGCCCAGCTCCGGGTCTTCGGCCGGGTCATCCTCACCCGGGGCCGGCCGGAGGACGAGCCGGAGGAGCCGACGTACGCCGCGCGCCTGCGCGCGGTCGAGCTCGAGACCCGCGGGTTCCGGGCGTTCTTCGCGACGCCGGCCGTCGACGAGCCGGTCACCGTGCGCGTCAACGAGCGCATCGTCACGACGCGCACCGACCGCGGGGGGTACATCGACCTGACCGTGCGCGGCCACGGGCTCTCCCCCGGCTGGCACCACGTCTACATCGGGTCGCCCCGGGCCGAGACGATCGACGCGCCGGTGCTCGTCGTCGGCACCACCGTGACGCACGGCATCATCTCGGACCTCGACGACACGGTGATCTCGACGTCGCTCCCGCGCCCGATGATCGCCGCCTGGAACACGTTCATGCGCTCGGAGGGCGCCCGCAAGCCGGTGCCGGGGATGGCCACGATGTACCGCGAGCTGCTCGCCGCCCACCCCGGTGCCCCGGTCGTCTACCTGTCGACCGGCGCGTGGAACACCGCCCCGTCGCTGACCCGCTTCCTGCGCCGCAGCGGCTTCCCCGCCGGGCCGATGCTGCTCACCGACTGGGGCCCGACCATCACCGGGTGGTTCCGCTCGGGGCAGGACCACAAGCACGCGCAGCTGCACCGGCTCGCCCGCGAGCTGCCGCAGGTGAAGTGGCTCCTCGTCGGTGACGACGGCCAGCACGACCCGAAGATCTACACGGAGTTCGCCTCGCGCCGCCCGGACCGGGTGCGCGGCATCGCGATCCGTGAGCTGTCGGCGGGCCAGCAGGTGCTCTCGCACGTCATCCCCGTGGCCAACGACGACATCATGCCGGCGCCGACCGACGATCTCGAGGTGCCCGTGGTCCGGGCGCCCGACGGCTACGCCCTGGCTCGCCGGATCCGCCCGTTCTGGCAGGGCGACGTGCCCCAGCGCACCCTGGCGGCCCGCGCCGCGAGCACGGTGCACCCGCTCGAGGACCCACCGGCATACCTCCTGCCCGACCCCGACGAGCGGTAGCGTCGCGTCATGCCCGAGCTGCCCGAGGTGCAGGCCCTCGTCGAGTTCCTGCGCACGCGCACCGACGGGCTCGTCGTCACGGGTGTCGAGCTCGGGTCGATCTCGGTGCTGAAGACCTTCACCCCGCCGCCCCAGGCGCTCGTGGGGGCGCCTGTGGAGGGGGTCGGGCGGCACGGCAAGTTCATCGACATCGACTGCGGCGGAACGCACCTGGTCTTCCACCTCGCGCGGGCCGGGTGGCTGCGGTGGTCCGACGCGATGCCCGCGACGGTGCTGCGTCCCGGCAAGTCGCCGATCGCGCTCCGGGTGCGCTTCGACGACGCGTCGGGGTTCGACCTCACCGAGGCCGGCACCAAGAAGCGGCTCGCGGCCTACGTCGTCGGCGACCCGGGGACGGTGCCCGGCATCGCCTCGCTCGGCCCCGACCCGATGGCGGAGTCGTTCACGCTCGAGCAGTTCGCGGCGATCGCGGCCACGCACCGGATGCAGGTCAAGGGGATGCTTCGCGACCAGTCGGTCATCGCCGGGGTGGGCAACGCCTACTCCGACGAGGTGCTGCACGTCGCCAAGCTGTCCCCCTTCGCCATCGCCGCCAAGCTCGACGGCGACCAGGTCGAGCGCCTCTACGCCGCGCTGCGCGGCACGCTGGCCGCCGCCGTCGCCGCGGCATCGGGCAAGCCGGCGAAGGAGCTCAAGGACGCCAAGCGCGCGGGGATGCGCGTGCACGGCCGGGCCGGTGAGACCTGCCCCGAGTGCGGTGACGTCGTGCGTGAGGTGTCGTTCGCCGACTCGTCGCTGCAGTACTGCGCCACGTGCCAGACGGGGGGCAAGCCCCTCGCCGACCGGCGCACGAGCAAGTTCCTCAAGTAACCCCCCGCGCCCCCACTTTCCCGCCCGGTCCCGCGACCTTCACGTCAGTGGACGAGCTTGAGCCCGACGACGCAGCCGACGATCCCGGCCACGAGCAGCACCCGGGCGACGGAGACGGGCTCCTCCCCCGTGGCCATCGCGACGCCGACGGTGAGGACGGCGCCGATGCCGACCCACACGGCATACGCCGTGCCGACGGGCAGCTCGCGCATCGCCCAGCCGAGACCGCCCATGCTCAGGGTCAGCGCGACAGCGAAGACCACCGACGGCCCGGGGCGGCTCAGGCCCTCCGAGCGGCCGAGGGCGGTGGCCCAGACGGCCTCGAGGACACCGGAGAGGATGAGGACGGTCCACGACATGACGTGCTCCTGCGGGCCGTCTTGTCGCGTGGCCGGGTACGGCGCCCCTCGTCCGGGAGCCCGCGTCGGGGCTCTGCTGCGAGGCTCTCACGCGGATCGCACGGGGGGCAAACCCGGACGATCACCGCGTCTGGGGATGTCTCAGGGAAATGCTAGACAAGGCTAGCGAGCCCTCGACGCGACACGCCTGCCGGAGTCTGCGGATGTATGCCGTGATCGCTAGACACGCGGATAACCTCCGATCGTGGACCCGATCCGGAACCCCTACGCCCCCGGCGCCGGCCAGCGCCCTCCCGAGCTCGCCGGTCGTGACGAGCAGCTCGACGCGTTCGGTGTCGTGCTCGAGCGCGTCGCGCGGGGCCGCCCCGAGCGCTCGATCGTGCTCACCGGGCTGCGGGGTGTCGGAAAGACGGTGCTGCTCAACGCGCTGCGCTCGTCGGCCGTGCGGGCGGGCTGGGGCACGGGCAAGCTCGAGGCCCGCCCCGACCAGTCCCTGCGCCGCCCGCTCGCCTCCGCGGTGCACCAGGCGGTGCGCGAGCTCGGCCCGGCAGGAGGCTCGGGGGACCACGCACTCGGGGTCGTCAAGGCGTTCGCGCAGCGGGAGCCGGCCGGCTCCGGTCGGGGTGCCGCGAAGCTGCGCGACCGGTGGAACCCCGGCATCACGGTGCCGGCCGTCACGGGCCGGGCCGACTCGGGCGACATCGAGATCGACCTCGTCGAGCTCTTCTCCGACCTCGGGGGCACGGCGGCCGACACCGGGCGCGGTGTCGCGATCTTCATCGACGAGATGCAGGACCTCGGGCCCGACGACGTCTCGGCACTGTGTGCCTCCTGCCACGAGATCTCGCAGTCAGGTCTGCCGCTCATCGTCGTGGGCGCCGGGCTGCCCCACCTGCCGGCCGTGCTCTCGGCGTCGAAGTCGTACTCCGAGCGACTCTTCCGGTACTCGCGCATCGACCGGCTCGAGCGCGCCGCCGCCGACGCGGCACTCGTCGTCCCCGCCGAGGAGGAGGGTGCGGGCTACAGCGCCGAGGCACTCGAGGCCATGTACGCCGCCACCGGCGGGTACCCCTACTTCATCCAGGCCTACGGAAAGGCGGTGTGGGACAGAGCTCCTGGCTCCCCCATCACTGCGGACGACGTCGCCGTCGCCGCACCCGAGGCGGATGCCGAGCTCGCCGTCGGGTTCTTCGGATCGCGCTACGAGCGGGCCACTCCCGGGGAGCGCGAGTACCTGCGAGCGATGGCCGAGGTCGCCGTCGAGCTCGGCGACGAGAGCGAGGCCGTGCCGACGTCGGACGTCGCGGCCCACCTCGACCGGAAGCCGCAGTCGTTGTCCCCGGCGCGTGACGCCCTGCTCAAGAAGGGGCTGATCTACTCGGGCGAGCGCGGGCGGATCGCCTTCACCGTGCCGCACTTCGGCCGCTACCTGCGCGACCACGCCTGAGCCGGTGTCCCGGCTCGAGCTCACCTCGTCGCGCCTCAGCCGAGGTCCTGCCACGGGTCCTCGCGCTGCCACAGCGTCGGGAAGTGGACCGTGACTCCCTGTTGCCGTGAGAGCTCGTCGACGACGCGCATCGTGACGTCCAGGTCGTCGCCGAGGTACGGCAGTGCTCGGAGATCCCGGTCGAGGGGCCGGAAGAAGTCGTCCCAGTGCGTGAGCACGACGTGGCACGCAGCGACGGCTTCCACGGTCTCGGACCAGTACGTGCGGATGTAGTCCTCGGTCTGGACCCCGAGCTGGCCGACCCCCAGGTAGGCCACGTCCGCGTGGCGTCCTGCCAGCGAACCGTGGACGAACCCCGCGC
>DATITJ010000182.1:0-2318 GCA_035467935.1 Ornithinibacter sp. | reverse complement strand
TGGTCGTGCGGTCACCCATCGTGGGCCTCCTCTGCAGGGGTGGTCGGCGGTCGGTGGTGAGTCTCGTACATCCGCACGGCCACGAGCAGGCCGGACGCGGCGGTGAGCACGGCCACGACCCAGACGGCCGCGTGCACCCCGAGGGCGTCGGCGACCACGCCCGCGAGGACGGCACCCACGGCGAACCCGCCGTCGCGCCAGAGCCGGTAGACGCCGACCGACCGGGCGCGCCACGCGGGGTGAGCGACGTCGCCGATCGAGGCGAGCAGGGTCGGGTAGACCATCGCGGTGCCAGCCCCGAGCAGGGCTGCGGCGACCGCCCACGCGGCGAACGCGTCGGCCAGGGCCACGAGGGCGAGCGCGAGCGCCTGGAGCCACATGCCGGCGACGATCATCCACTTGCGGCCCCAGCGGTCCGACAGGGCGCCGGTGAACAGCTGGCCGACGCCCCACACCGCGGGGTACGTCGCGGCGAGCGCCCCGATCTGCCCGATGGACAGGCCGGCCGCCGCGAAGAGCACCGGGAACAGCCCCCAGGCCAGCCCGTCGTTGAGGTTGTTGACCAGGCCGGCCTGGCTGGCCGAGGACAGCGCCGGTTCCCGGAAGCTGGTCTGGACGAACACCTGCCGGTCGGTCAGCTCGCCGTGGAGGTGGTCGTGCCGGCCGTCGGCGCGCGCCACGTGTCCGGCGGCCTCGAGCCGCGCGTGCTCCCGGGTCTCCTTCACGGCGAAGGTCGACAGGCCCAGCCCCAGCCCGGCGAAGGCGAGCCCGAGCAGGAAGGGCGCCGGCCGCAGGCCGTACGCCTCGGCGAGGTAGCCGGTGACCAGCGCTGTGGCGGCGACGGCGGCATACCCGGCAGCCTCGTTCAGGCCCATCGCCAGGCCGCGTCGGGCCGGCCCCACGAGGTCGATCTTCATGACCACGGTCGTCGACCAGGTCAGCCCCTGGCTGATGCCGAGCAGGACGTTCGCGGCCACGACCCAGCCCCAGCTCGGCGCCCAGATGAGCAGCAACGGCACCGGCACCGCGACGAGCCACCCCGCCACGAGCACCGGCTTGCGGCCGAACCGGTCCGACCAGGTGCCCGCGAGGTAGTTGGTGGCGGCCTTGGCCAGGCCGAACGCGAGGATGAAGCTCAGCCCCGCGGTGTACGCCGTGACGCCGAACTCCACCCGGGCCAGCAGCGGCAGCACGGTGCGCTCCTGCCCGAGCATGCCGCCGACGAGGGCGTTGACGGCGACGAGGAGCGTGAACTGGGCGGCGTTCTGGCGCAACCCCAGCTCGAGCCGAGCGGGTCCGCCTGCGCCGGTCGTCGCGGTCACGGCCAGAATCTACGTCGTTCCACGAAAGGGTGGCATGACGCGACTCCGCGCCGGTCAGCCCAGGCCCAGCAGGACGTCGGTCATGGCGTTGCGGAAGCGGCCGTGCGGGTCGCTGGCGCCCACGAGGTCGCGAAAGCGCGGCAGGTCGGGGTACATCTCCTCGAGCCGGCCGGCGTCGAGCGGGTGGAACACCTTGCCCCAGTGCGGCCGCGCGTCGAACGGCTCCAGCGCGCGCTCGACCTCGGTGAGCACGGGGTCGAGCGCCCTGCGGTCGGGGTGCCAGGTGAAGTGCAGCGTCACCGCGTCGCGGCCGTGGCAGGGGCTCAGCCACAGGTCGTCGGCGGCCACGGTGCGCACCTCGCACACCTGCAGCGGCCCCACGAGCCGGGGCGCGAGGCGGGTCAGCGCCTCGAGCGCGGGGGCGGCGTGCGCGCGCGGCAGCGAGTACTCGGACTGCAGCTCCTCCCCCGAGCTGGGCGTGAACGCGGTGCGGAAGTGCGGCAGGCGGTGGTGCCACGGGCCGGGCACGTCGAGCTGGTCGGTCGTGGCGACGGGGTCCATGCCGGGCACCGGGTGCTGGGGCTGCAGGGCCGGTGCCACCCCGAGGAGGGGGCCGGCCGGTGCGTCGCCCGGCATGCTCCGCCGCTTGACCCAGGCGGCGTCGAGGACGAACGGGTCGCGGAAGGTCGTGAAGAGGCTGACGCTGTGGGCAGCGCCCATCAGCGGCCGGATGCCGTCGAGCACGGCGGCGGTCGGCAGCCCGGTGTGCACGACCTGGCGCACCGCGTAGGCCGGCTCGACACGCAGCCAGAGCCGGGTGACCACGCCCACGCAGCCGAGGGCGAGCACCGCACCGGGGAACTGCGGGTCGCCGGCGGCGAACCGCACCAGCTCCCCGTCGCCGCGCACGAGCTCGACGGCGACGACGGCGGTCGGGAGGCTGCCGTTGCCGTCCCCCGAGCCGTGCGTCCCGGTGGAGCAGGCCCCGGCGACGCT
>DATITJ010000181.1:0-2501 GCA_035467935.1 Ornithinibacter sp. | reverse complement strand
CGACGCCACGCGGATGACGCTGAGCACCGGGCCGAAGATCTCCTCGGTGTAGATCTCCATGTCGGTGCTGACGTGGTCGAAGATCGTGGGGCCGAGCCAGAAGCCGTCCGCCGCACCGCGGGCCCGCACCTCGCGCCCGTCGAGCACGACCTTGGCGCCGGCCCGCTCGCCGCCGGCGACGAGCCCGGCGACGCGGTCGCGGTGGGCGCGCGTGACGAGCGGGCCCATGTCGGCCTCCGTGCCACCGGCGTCGGCGCGCGTGCTCGCGGTGCCGCCGTCGCCGATCACGAGCGTCCGGGCGCGCTGGGCGATCTTGTCGACGAGGTCGTCGGCGACGTGGTCGATCACGACCAGCACGCTGATCGCCATGCAGCGCTCGCCGGCGCTGCCGAAGCCGGCGTTGACCGCGGCGTCGGCGGCCAGGTCGAGGTCGGCGTCACCGAGCACGACCATGTGGTTCTTGGCGCCCCCGAGGGCCTGCACGCGCTTGCCGGCACGGCTGGCGCGCTCGTAGACGTGCTGCGCGACGGGGGTCGAGCCGACGAAGCTGATCGAGGCGACCTCGGGGCTGTCGAGCAGCGCGTCGACGGCGACCTTGTCGCCCTGCAGCACGTTGAAGACGCCGTCGGGCAGGCCGGCCTCGGTCCAGAGCGCGGCCAGCCACGACGCGGCCGACGGGTCCTTCTCGCTGGGCTTGAGGACCACGGCGTTGCCGGCGGCGATGGCGACCGGGAAGAACCACATCGGCACCATCGCCGGGAAGTTGAAGGGGCTGATGATGCCCACGACGCCCAGCGCCTCGCGACGGGAGTGCACGTCGACACCGGTGGAGGCGTTGTCGGAGTAGCCGCCCTTGAGCAGGTGGCCGACACCGCAGGCGAACTCCACGACCTCGAGCCCGCGGGCGATCTCTCCGAGCGCGTCGGAGTGGACCTTGCCGTGCTCGGCGGTGACGATCTCGGCCAGCTCGTCCTTGCGGGCGTTGAGGAGCTCGCGGAACGCGAACATCACCTGCGTACGACGGGCGATCGAGGTCGCCGCCCAGCCCGGGGCCGCGGCACTCGCGCGCGCGATCACGTGCTCGGCGTCGCCCGCGCCGGCCAGGGCGACCCGGCCGGAGACGGCCCCGGTGGCGGGGTTGGTGACGTCGGCCAGCCGGCCGGACGTGCCCTCGAAGGGGGCGCCGTCGACCCAGTGGGTGATGGTCGTGGGCATGGTGCTCCTCAGGGGTCGGGCGGATCGGTCGTGCCGACGTCCAGTCTGACGCGCTCCGCAGCCTCCTAGGATGGACACTGTGTCTCCCTCCGAGCGTCTACCGTTACAGACTGTCGCCCTGCCGACCCTGGCCGAGGTGCTGGAGATGCCGCTGGTCCGGGCCGGCCGCGTGCGGGTGCTGGCCGGCGAGGACGCGCTGGACCGGGCGGTGCACTGGGTGCACCCGGCCGAGCTCACCGACATCGCGCCGCTCCTGCGCGGCGGGGAGCTGGTCCTCACGACCGGCATCGCCCTGCCCGAGGACCCGGCCGGGCTGGCGACGTACGCCACCAGCCTCGCCGGCGCCGACGCCGCGGGCCTGCTGGTCGAGCTGGGCCGGCGCTGGCCCTCCGAGCTGCCGGCGTCGCTGGTCGAGGCCTGCCGGGCGAGCGGGCTGCCGCTGGTGACGCTGCAGCACGAGGTCCCGTTCGCGCGGATCGCGCAGGTGCTCGGGGAGCGGATCGTCGACGCGCGGCTGGCCGAGCTCCAGGCCGTCGAGCACCTCCACGAGGTGTTCACCGACCTCACGCTCGACGATGCCGGTCCGACCGAGGTGCTCGAGGCGGTGCACCGGATCTCGGGACGCACGGTCGTGCTCGAGGACGAGCAGCACCGCGTGCTCGACTACGTGCTCGCCGCCGACACGACCGGGGAGTGGCTCGACGGGTGGGAGCGCCGCTCACGGCGCGTCGACGTGCCCGGGCGCACCGGGTGGGACGCGGCCCAGGAGGCGCTGGTCACCGCCGTGGGCCGTCCGGGGCGCGCGACGGGCCGGCTGCTGCTGCACGCGAGCACCGCTCCACCGGCCCGCTTCGCCTCCCTGCTCGAGCGGGCGGCCGCCACCATCGCCGTGCAGCGAGCGCAGGCGCGCGACCGCGACACCCTCGTGCGGCGCACGCACCTGGCGCTGGTGCTCGGCCTCCTCGCCGACCCCACCTCCCCCGACCTCCCGCGTCGCTGCGAGCTCGCCGGGCTGCCGGTGTCGCGGCGCACGCTGGTCGGCGTCAGCGTCCGACCGGTCTCCGCACCGACGGCCGAGGTGCTCGCCGCGGTCATCGCCGCGGGGCACCAGCTGCGGCTGCCCCTGGTTGCCGCCGGGATCGACCGTGACGTCCGGGTGCTGCTCTCGATGCGCCCCGGTGACGACCAGGTCGCCGTGACCGAGGCGCTGCTGGCCCGGGTGGGGGCCCTCGCACCGGTGCGGATGCCCGCGGGACGCGCCGTCCACGACCTCGGCCACGTCGACC
>DATITJ010000180.1:0-5696 GCA_035467935.1 Ornithinibacter sp. | reverse complement strand
CGCGGGCGAGATCCGCCCGGTCACCGGAGCCCACCGCCGGCTCGCCGAGGCGTCCCGCCTGGGCTTCACCCGGGCGGTCGTGCCCCCCGGTGTCGTCGGGGGCGGGCCGGTGCCCGAGGGCCTGCGCGTCGTCGAGGCGGCAACGGTGCGCGACGCCGTGCTGCGAGGGCTGCACGAGATCGGCAGCAGTGTGGTGGGCTCGCACGGATAGGATGCGCTGACCGGCTGCGGACCCACCGCGGCCGGGGGGACACCGACGAGCGAGGAGGTCCGGCGTGGGCGCACCCACCGACGACGAGCTCCTGCGCGCCACGCTCGCGGCCGTCGCTCCCGGCACCGAGCTGCGCGACGGGCTCGAGCGCATCCTGCGGGGGCGCACCGGGGCCCTCATCGTGCTCGGCAACGACAGGGTCGTCGAGACGGTGTCCACCGGCGGCTTCCCCCTCGACATCGAGTTCTCGGCCACGCGCCTGCGCGAGCTCGCGAAGATGGACGGCGGCATCGTCTGCGACCGCGAGGTCACTCGCATCCTGCGGGCGGCCACCCAGCTCGTCCCCGACCCCCGCATCGAGACGAGCGAGTCGGGCACCCGCCACCGCACGGCCGAGCGGGTCGCGAAGCAGACCGGCTTCCCGGTGGTCTCGGTGAGCCAGTCGATGCGCATCATCGCCCTCTACGTCGCCGGTCGCCGCGTGGTCCTCGAGGACTCCAGCGCGATCCTGTCGCGCGCGAACCAGGCCCTGCAGACCCTCGAGCGCTACAAGTCGCGACTCGACGAGGTCGCCGGCACGCTGTCGGCGCTGGAGATCGAGGACCTCGTCACGATCCGCGACGTCGCCAACGTCCTCCAGCGCCTCGAGATGGTCCGACGGATCAAGGACGAGATCGACGACTACGTCGTGCAGCTCGGCACCGATGGCCGTCTGCTCAGCCTCCAGCTCGAGGAGCTCACCGGCGGCCTGTCCGACGACCTCGGTCTGATCATCCGCGACTACCTCCCCGAGACCAAGGCGGGCTACACGCTCGAGGAGGCGGTCAGCAACCTCACGGCGATCGACTCCACCGAGCTCCTCGACCCCGGTGCCGGGGCCCGAGCCGTCGGCTTCACGATCGTCGGCGACTCCCTCGACTCGTCGGTCAGCCCGCTCGGCCACCGGCTGCTGTCGAAGGTGCCCCGCCTTCCCGGGGCGATCGTCGACCGCCTCGTGGGCCACTTCGGCAGCCTGCAGAAGCTCCTCGCCGCCAACATCGACGACCTCATGGACGTCGACGGCGTCGGTGAGGGCCGCGCCCGGCTCGTGCGTGAAGGGCTGTCGCGCCTCGCCGAGTCGAGCATCCTCGAGCGCTACGTCTGAGCGCTCCGCCTCGCGTGACACGCCGATCGCCCCGGTCCCTGCGACCGCAGCCCAGCCCCGAGATGCTCCACGAGCGGGTCATGGACTGGTATGCCGTCAACGCCCGGCCACTGCCGTGGCGCGACCCGTCGTGCACCCCGTGGGGCGTCCTGGTCTGCGAGGTGATGTCCCACCAGACGCCGGTCTCCCGGGTGGCGCCGGTGTGGCAGGAGTGGATGGCCCGGTGGCCCACGCCGGCCGACCTCGCCGCCGAGTCACCGGGCGAGGTGGTGCGGGCGTGGGGTCGTCTGGGCTACCCCCGCCGGGCGTTGCGGCTGCGCGAGGCGGCGGTCGCGGTCGCCGAACGACATGACGGCGTGGTGCCCGACGACGAAGTGCTGCTGCGGGCCCTGCCCGGCATCGGGGCCTACACCGCGGCCGCGGTCATGGCCTTCGCGTTCGGGCGACGCACGACCGTGGTCGACACCAACGTCCGGCGGGTGCTCACCCGGGTCGTCGAGGGGCGTGAGCACGCGGCCCCCGCCCTCACCGCGGTCGAGTCCGCGCTGGCGGCAGCCCTGGTGCCGGACGAGTCGGAGGCCTCGGCCACGTGGAACGTCGCCCTCATGGAGCTCGGCGCCGTGGTGTGCAGGGCTCGCGTGCCCCGCTGCGACGAGTGCCCCGTGGCGGACCTCTGCGCCTGGGTCGCCGCCGGGCGACCGGCCCACGACGGCCCGCCGCGGCGCGGCCAGGCGTGGCACGGCACCGACCGGCAGGTGCGTGGCGCCGTGCTGCAGAGCCTGCGCGACGCCACGGGCCCGGTGCCCCGGTCGGCGCTCGAGGGGGCCGGCGAGGACGCCGCCCAGGTCGACCGCTGCATCGCCTCGCTCGTCGAGGACGGCCTCCTCGAGCCCGTGGCCGACGACCGCTTCCGCCTCCCCGCGTGACCGGAGGGCCACCGGCGGAGCCGAGCACGACCGTCCGGGCGGCGGCGTCCGACCCGGGTGACGCCGCACGGGCCCACCGCACACTCGAGGAGCCCGGTCCGAGCAGACCCGCCGGATGCAGGAGATGCCCGACCGCCTGACGCGACTCAGGTGCCCGGCATACAGTGCTGCCGGGCGTGCCGCGACCGCGGGCGCAGCGAGGCTGGAGGCGCAGCGGTGGGGCACACACGGAGGCGGGTGCCGGGGACCGTTGCCGCGTTGGTGGTGGCGGCCAGCCTGACCGGCCAGTCCGCGCTGGCCGACGAAGGGCTGGCGACCGGGGCGAGGAGCCGCTACGTGCTCGACGCCGAGGCGACGACGGTCGACGCCGAGGTCACCATCGACCTGCGCAACGACACGCCCGACCAGGGCAGCTACTACTACTTCTTCGACTCCTTCTCGGTCCCGGTCCCGGCGGGCGCGGAGGACGTGCGGGCCCGCAGTGGCGGATCCGACCTGGCGGTCTCGTTGCGCCCGACCGATGACCCCTCGACCCGGCTGGCCCGGATCTCCTTCCCCAACCTCCTGTTCGGACGCTCGCGCACGATCGTGCTGACCTACGAGGTGCCGGGGGAGAAGCCCCGGTCCGAGGACAGCACGCGGGTCGGTCCCGGCTACGCCACCTTCGCCGTCCACGGCCTGGGGGAAGCGGGTCGCAGCACCGTCGAGGTGGTCGCGCCGGCGTCGATGACGTTCGACGCGACGAGCGACGAGTTCACCTCCGTCGTGAACGGGGCGCTGACGACGCACACGACGACCGCGACGTCGACCGACGGTGGCTACTGGGCCGTGGTGTCGCTGCGCGACCCCGAGAAGGGCGACGAGCTGACCGTCGACGTTTCAGGAGTCTCCCTGGTGCTCAACGGCTTCGAGGACGACCCGAAGTGGGCCGACTTCGTCGCGGGTCAGGTCACCAAGGGGCTCCCGACCCTCGAGGCGCTCGTCGGCACCCCATGGCCCGGTGGTCTGGAACGCATCCGCGAGGACGCGACGCCGTCCCTGCGGGGCTATGACGGGTGGTTCGACCCGAGCGGCGACGAGATCGTGGTCGGGGAGCGGCTCGACGCCGACCTGATCTTCCACGAGCTGTCGCACGCCTGGGTGTCGGGGGATCGCTTCGACGAGCGCTGGGTCTCCGAGGGGCTGGCCCAGGTGCTTGCCGAGCGCACCGTGGCCGCGACGGGCGGACGGCCCGGCGAGCACCCCACGGTGAGCCGCGGGGCCGACGAGGCTGTGGCGCTCAACGAGTGGGGCGGCTCGGCGGGCAGCCGCTCGGCGGATGTCGACGCCTACGCGTACCCCGCGTCGTACACGGCCACGCGCGCGCTGCTCGCCGACCTCCAGGGTGACGACCTCGCCGCGGTGATCGGTGCGGCCCTGCGCGGCGAACGGGCCTACGACCCCGCCGGCACCCCGGACGCCGAGGGCGGCCGCACGTCGTGGTCGCGCTGGCTCGACCTGCTCGAGACGCGCGGCGGGGTGCAGGACGCTCCCGAGGTGCTCAGCCGCTGGGCGCTCACCGGCGAGCAGCAGGCCCAGCTCCCCCCGCGCGCGGAGGCGCGCACGGCATACGCCGCGGTCGACGAGGCCGACGGTGCCTGGCTCCCCCCTGAGGGACTGCGCGACGCGATGACCGGGTGGGACTTCGAGCGGGCGGCGTCGGTGCGCGACAAGATCGACGGCCTGCCCGAGGACGCGAAGGCCGTGCAGGATGCCGCGTCACGAGCCGGTGTGGCCGCGCCGGCGCTCCTGCGCGAGGCCTACGAGAAGGCCGAGCACGACGAGCAGTACGTCGAGCTGGCCACGTCCTTGCGGAAGGCGGCGGCGGCCGTGCCCCCGGTCGCGCTCGCGCAGCGGGACGCTGCGCAGGGCCGAGACCCTGTGAGCACGCTCGGCGCGACGGTGCTCGGCGTGCAGGACCGCGCGACGCGGGCCGCGACGCTCCTCGAGGACGGCAGCTACGACGAGGCCCGGGCCGCCGCGGAGCAGGCCACGAACCGCGCCGACCTGGCCCTCCTCGTGGGGCTGGGCCTCGTGCTCACCGTGCTGCTGGTGCTGGCCGCGACCGCCTGGCTGGGGTGGCGGGGGGTGTCGACCTCGACCCGCCGTCGTCGGGCCGCGCACGCGACGGCCGAGGCCGAGCGGGCGCCGCTGCCGACCCCGCTGGAGGCATCCCCCCGGCCGCCAGGCGACTAGGGCAGGACGCGCAGCATCCGCGTGTTGCCGAGGGTGTTGGGTTTGACGCGCTCGAGGTCGAGGAACTCCGCGACGCCCTCGTCGTAGGACCGCAGCAGCTCGGCGTAGACCTCCGGGTCGACGGCCTGCCCCTCGATCACCTCGAAGCCGTGCCGCGTGAAGAACGCCGTCTCGAAGGTGAGGCAGAACAGGCGGCTGAGCCCCAGCGCGGTGGCGCGCTCCGTGAGGCGCTCCAGGATCGCGGACCCCACACCGTGGCCGAGCACGCAGGGGTCGACCGCCAGGGTTCGGACCTCCCCGAGGTCCTCCCAGAGCACGTGCAGCGCACCGCAGCCCACGACGCGACCGTCGACCTCGGCCACGACGAAGTCGACCACCGACTCGTAGTAGGCGACGGCCTCCTTGTTGAGCAGGACGCGGCGCTGCGCGAGGGGGGCCACGAGGGAACGGATCGTGCGGACGTCCGCGGTGCGCGCCGGGCGCACGAGGACCTCGGGGGAAGGGCCCGTCCTGGGGGCTGCGTCGTCCGGTGCCACGGGGGCGAGCGTAGCCCGGGACGAAGTGGCCGCGACCCCCGGTCCCACCGCCACTGGAGTGCGTGCGGGCACTGGACGACGGCGCAGCCGGTGGGTTCGGCGCCCCCACACGTCCGCTGGTGCCCCGGGCAGGGCGATGGCCCGCCACCGCAGGGGTGGTGGCGGGCCATCTGCGCAAGTTGCCCCGGAGGCCCCCTGCGTTCCTCCAGTGTGGACGACGCCGTCACCGCATTGGGTAAAGGGAGGTCAAAGGTTTGGTCATGGTGTCGTGGGTGCTGCTGACTTCGCTGCCACGGGCCGGGCAGGTGCGGCACGAGGGGCCCCGACGCGCTGGTCGGGGCCCCTCGTGGACGCGGTGAGGGCGTCCGTCGTCGGTGACGCGGATCAGCTCTCGGCGACCACGACTGGCACCTCGATGGCCTGCGAGTGCGGCGTCCCCTCGAAGATGAAGGTGGCCTCCTTGCCCTCGCCCGTGACGTCGACCGCGACGATCTCGCCGGCCTTGAGCTCGCCGAACAGGATCTTCTCGGAGAGCACGTCCTCGATCTCGCGCTGGATGGTGCGACGCAGCGGGCGGGCGCCGAGCACCGGGTCGTAGCCCTTGGTCGCCAGGAGGTTCTTGGCCGCGGGCGTGAGCTCCATGC
>DATITJ010000179.1:0-6777 GCA_035467935.1 Ornithinibacter sp. | reverse complement strand
CGAGGTCGCGCGAGGCGGCCACCCCAGCCCCCCCTGCGGCGGCCGTGAGGAGCAGTGCCGTGGTGACGGTGGTGTCGCGCGGTCCGCCGCCGTCGTGCAGGAGCGCGACGGCGGCGGCCGTCGCGAGGAGGACTCCGGCCTGCAGCGCACCCGTGGTGGGCCCGGCGGTCCACAGGCAGGCACCGTCGGGGGCGGGCAGGCACAGGGTGCGCAGCGGTGACTCGTCGGCGCCGAGCGCCCCCTCGAGGGCCGCACCCGCCGCGACGACGAGGACGACGACGCCGAGCAGCGGCGCCCAGGCGCGGCGTCCGGGCACGACGGCGTCGACGACGAGGACGAGGACGGCGCCCAGCGCCGGCAGGAGCGCGGGGGCGAGCGTCACCGCGTCGACGGTCACGAGGTCGGCCGCAGGGGTCACGGTCCGCCCCCGATCGCGGCGACGGCGGTGGACGTCATGGACAGCAGCGGGCCGGGCACGACGCCGAGCAGCACGACGGCCACGGCGAGCGCTCCGAGCACCACGAGCTCGACGCCGCGGGTGTCGGGCGTCAGGGCGGCCTCCCGGCCCGGGCGGTCGCCGACCCAGACCGTGCGCGCCACCCGCAGTGCGTAGGCGCCGGCGAGCGCCGCGCCGATCGCCGCCACGACCGCGCAGGCGACGAACAGGCCACGGGGACGGTCCTCGGCGGGCAGCCACGCGGCATACACGGCGAACAGCTCGCCCCAGAACCCTGCGAGACCGGGCAGACCGAGGCTGGCCGCGAGGCCCAGCACGAGGAGGAAACCCAGCCGCGGCGAGGTCTCGCGCAGGGCCGGTCGCGCCACGGCGAGGTCGACGCTCCCCCAGCGCTGCTTGAGCCCGCCGACGAGCACGAAGAGCAGGGCCGAGACGACGCCGTGCGCGATGTTCGCGAAGAGCGCGGCCTGCAGGCCGGTCTCGGTGCCCGCGGCCAGCGCCAGCACGACGAAGCCCATGTGGGACACCGAGGAGTAGGCGATGAGGCGCTTGAGGTCGCGCTCGACGAGGCAGACCAGCGCGCCCCAGACGATGCCGACCACGCCCAGCACGGCGAGCACCGGGCTCAGGCTCGCGAACCCTTCGGGGACGGAGGAGACCGGGAGCCGGACCAGGCCGTACGTGCCCATCTTGAGCAGCACCGCCGCCAGCAGCACCGACCCTGCGGTGGGGGCGGTCGTGTGGGCCGGCGGCAGCCACGTGTGCAGCGGGAACACCGGTACCTTGACCGCGAGCCCCGCGACGAGGAAGCCGGCGACGAGCAGCTGGCGGTCGGCGGGTAGGGCGGCGCCGGCCCCGCCGGTGAGCGCGCCGAGGTCGGAGGTGCCGGCCGAGGTGACGAGCACGAGGATGCCGACGAGCATGAGCGTGGACCCGACCGCGGTGTAGAGGACGAAGCGGTGCCCGGCATCAACCCTGGCCCGCTCGTCGTGGCGGTCGCCGTAGCGGCTGATGAGCACCCACATCGGCACGAGGACGAGCTCGAACGCCACGAAGAAGAGCACGGCGTCGCGGGCCGTGAAGGTCGCGAGTGCCCCGGCCTCCACGAGCAGGAGAGCGCCGAGGAAGGTCGCCGGGGTGCCGCCCTCGGGCACGTCGACCCAGGCGTGGGCCGTGACGAGCACGCCGACCAGGGCCGTGAGCAGCACGAGCGGCACGGAGATGCCGTCGAGCCCGAACGAGAGGCGCACGCCGAGCTCGGGGAGCCACGCGTGGTCGACCCCGTCGCGGGAGAAGGCCGCGCCGACGGCGAGGAGGAGGGTCAGCGCCGCCGCCGCGGCCGCCACCCGGCGGGCAGCGGCCACCGGCAGCGCCCGGCCACCGGTGACGAGCCAGAGACCGACGGCGGCGGGGACCGCGAGGAGCAGGCTCACGACCACGCGAGCACCCCCGCGATGCCGAGCACCACGACGCCGGCGAGCACCAGGCCCACGGCGGATGCCGGCCGCTCGCCCCGGTGCGCGCGCGTGCCGGCCCGGCCGGCGACGCGGGTCGCCACGGCCGTGGCGCGCACGTAGGCGTCGACGACCTCGGTGTCGAGGAAGGCGACGACCCGGGCGAGCGCCAGCACGGGGATGGCCACGAGCCGTACGTAGGCCGTGTCGGCTCCCAGGCCGCGGTCGGCGTGCGGCACGAACCGGCGGGCGAGGACGTCGGCGGGGTCGCGGTCGAACCCGCCACGCAGGGCGACGCCGACGCCGGCCACGACGACGAGCAGGGTGACGACGATCCACACCAGCGACGCCTCACCGACGGCGAAGGCGTCGGTGAGCAGCACCAGCCCGCCGACGACGGTGAGGGCGACGAGCACCGCGAGCACACCCTGCACCGCGGCCGGGACGGGTGCGGAGGTCGGGGTGGGACGCACGTCCGCGGTGAGCAGGAGGTAGGCCCGCGTGCAGTAGGCCGCCGTGACGGCGGCGGTCACCAGGAGCGCCACGAGGACGACGGCGCCGGGGCCACCCTCGACCGCCCCCTCCCACGAGACGGCGACGACGTGCTCCTTCGACAGGCCACCGACGACGAGGGGCACCCCGGCGAGCGACAACAGGCCGAACACGAACGAGACCCGCAGGAGCGGAGCGGCCAGGGCAGTGCCCCGCAGCGCGCTCGCCGCGGTGCTGCCCGCGATGATGCCGGCCCAGCCCATCGCGAGGAACAGCAGCGCCTTGAACACCGCGTGCGACCAGAGGTGGAACAGTCCGGCATCCGGCCCTGCCTCGAGGGGGGCTGCCGCCAGGGCCGAGAGCATGACGCCGACCTGGCTCACGGTCGACCACGCGAGCAGCCGCTTGAGGTCGCTCTGGGCGAACGCGAGCAGCGCCGCGAGCAGCATCGTCACCGACACCGAGATTCCCAGCACCCACCGGGGCACCGGGCTGACGGCGAGCAGCGGGAAGAGCCCGGCCAGCACGACCGTGCCGGCGGCGACCATCGTCGCGGCATGGATGAGGGCGCTGGCGGGGGTGGGGCCCTCCATGGCGTCGGCGAGCCAGTCCTGGAAGGGGACCTGGGCCGACTTGCCGAGCACCCCGATGACGACGAGCGTGACGAGCAGGGCGCGCAGCGTGCCGTCGGGGGCGGCGCACGCGGTGAGCGCCTCGTCGACCGTCAGCCCCGCGGCGGTCTGCGCGTCGATGCACTCGGTCGGGCGGGCCCACGCGGCGACGACGTCGATGAGCCGGGTGGTGCCCGCTCCCGCGGCCAGGCCGACCATGCCGAGCACGAAGCCGATGTCGGCGACGCGGGTCACGAGGAACGCCTTGTGCGCGGCCCGGCGGGCGCTGTGCCGACGCGACCAGTGGCCGATGAGGAGGTAGGAGCACCAGCCCATGACCTCCCAGCCGACGATCGTCAGCACGAGGTCGCCGGACAGCACGACGAGGAGCATCGCGGCCGTGAAGAGCGAGACGGTCGCGGCGAATCGGGGGTACCGGTCGTCGGAGCCGAGGTACCAGGTCGAGTGGACCTGCACCCCCAGCGCCACGAGCGCGACGACGGCGGCCAGCGCCCAGCGGGTCGGGTCGTGCACCAGCTCGAGCGGCACCTGCAGCTCGCCGGCCTCGAGGGCCGGCCCGAGCGTGGTGACCGACGACGCGTCCGCCTCGGCCCAGCCGATGACGGCGAGGAGGAGGGTCAGGGCCGACGCCCCGACGGCGACGCCTCGCGAGACCCGGTCGTCGCGACCCGTCGCGAGCCCGACGAGGGCGGCCAGTGCCGGCACGAGCACGATCAGCCACGGGCTCACGGCGCCTCCCCGCTGGGCTCGGCGAGGTCGATGCTCGCCCGCTGGCGGTAGGCCGAGAGCACGACGGCGAGCGCGACGACCACCTCGGCGGCGGCGACGGTGATGACGAACAACGGCAGCACGCTGCCGGCGGCCCAGCGGTCGGTCCCGGCCGCCTGGGTCGCGACGAGGAGCACCAGCGACCCGCTCAGCACGAGCTCGACGCCGACGAGCATGAGCACGGCGTTGCGGCGCACGGCGACGCCGAAGACACCGAGCCCGACGAGGGCGCTGGCCAGGAGGTAGGGCCCGAGGAGGTGGATCACCCGGCGGCCTCATCGGGCGACCCCTCGCGCGGGATGCGCGAGACCGCCAGGGCGGCCACCAGCGCGACGAGCAGGAGCAGCGACAGCAGCTCGAACGGCCACACCCACGTGCCGAACAGCTGCCCGGCCACCTGGGTCGAGGTGACGTCGGCCCGGTCGACCGGGGCGCCCGCGAGGGGCACGAGCACCGAGCCGAGGAGCACCGCGACGGCAGCCCCCAGCACGGCGGCGGCCAGGGTTCGCCAGGGACCCGCGCGGTGCTCGAGGTCGGGCCCGATGGGGGCACGGGTCAGCATCAGGGCGAAGAGCACGAGCACGACGACGGCACCGACGTAGACGAGCACCAGCACGAGGGCGACGAGCTCGGCGCCGAGCACGAGCAGCGAGCCGGACACGCCGACCAGGGCGACGACGAGCCAGAGCGCGGCGTGCACCACGTGACGGGTCGTGACCGCGAGCAGCCCACCGACGACCGCCACCAGGCCGGTGGCCGCGAATGCCGTGTCGAGCGCGGTCACGGGTCGTCCCCGTCGGCGTTCGTCCCGGGTGGCACGCCGACGGCCCCGGCCGGCCCCGCGCCCGCGGGGCGCGGACGCACCGTGCGCGGCATCCGGGCTCCCGGGCCACCCGGGGAGCCGCCACCGACGAGGCCGGTGCCGCGGGCGGGCTTGTTCGCGGCGGCGATCTCGGCCGGCTCGGCGGACTTCTCGTCGAGCGCGGGCGGCGGCGGGACGGTGGCCATCCAGCCGCCGAGCCGGTCCTTCTCGTGGAGCAGGTCGAGCAGGTCGACCTCGGCGTACTCGAACTGCGGGCTCCAGTGCAGGGCGTCGAACGGGCAGACCTCGATGCAGATGCCGCAGTACATGCACAGGCTGAAGTCGATGGCGAAGCGGTCGAGGACGTTGCGCTGCCGGTCGCGCCCGCCCTCGGTCGTCGCCGGGATCGTCTCCTTGTGCGAGTCGATGTAGATGCACCAGTCGGGGCACTCGCGCGCGCACAGCATGCACGAGGTGCAGTTCTCCTCGAGCAGCGCGATGACGCCACGGCTGCGCGGGGGAAGGTCGGGCGCGACGTCGGGGTACTCCGCGGTGTGGGTGGGGCGCAGGGCGGTGCGGGCCGTCGTGAGCAGGCCCTTGAGGATGCCGGGGAGCGGGCTCACCAGCCCATCACCACCCCGGCCCCGGTCAGCACGAGCTGGCCGAGCCCGATGGGGACGAGCCAGACCCAGGCGAGGCGCTGCAGCTGGTCCTCGCGCAGGCGGGGCCACGCGACCCGCACCCAGATGACGAGCACCGCGACCAGCAGTCCCTTCAGGAGCGTCCAGAGCCAGCCGAGCGCGTCGGGGAACGGCCCGTGCCACCCGCCGAGCCACAGCGTGGCGAAGAGCAGGGACATGACGACGATGCCGGCGTACTCCGAGAGCAGGAAGAACGCGAACCGCAGGCCGGTGTACTCGGTCCACGCGCCCATGACGAGCTCGGCGTCGGCCACCGGCATGTCGAACGGCGGCCGCTGCAGCTCGGCGACCGCGGCGACGAGGAAGACCAGCGCGCCCGGCAGCTGCCACAACAACCACCACGGCGACCACCGGTCGGTGAGGGTCGCGAGCGAGAGCGACCCGCCGGCCAGCGCGACGGAGGCGAGCGCGAGCACGATCGGCAGCTCGTAGGACACGAGCTGGGCGGCGGCGCGCAGGCCGCCGAGGAGGGCGTACTTGTTGGCGCTGGCCCAGCCGGCCATGAGCGTGCCCAGGGCCCCGACCGAGGTCGCGGCGATGACGAGCACCAGGGACGCGGGCACGTCGACCGCGGCGACGCCCGGGTGCACCGGGATGGCGGCGAGGGCCAGGAGGTACGGCACGAGCGCGACACCGGGCGCGAGCCGGAAGACCCACCGGTCGGCGGCCTTCGGGGTGATGTCCTCCTTCTGCACGAACTTGACCCCGTCGGCGACGAGCTGGGCCCAGCCGTGGAACCCGCCGGCATACATCGGCCCGAGCCGGCCCTGCATGTGTGCCATGACCTTGTGCTCGGCCTGCCCCACGAGCAGGGGCAGGACGAGGAACGCGGCCAGCACGGATGCCGCCCGCAGGGTCACCTCGAGCAGGGTCACCGCGGTCCCCACTCGGGCGGCGGGACCCCGGGGGCCTGCACGCGGCGGCGGCGCGTCGTGGATGTGGCCGACTCGTGTCCCTCGCCGGGCTCCTTGGCGCCGGGCCACGGCTTCGAGGCGCGGGCGGCGAGCTGGAACGACTTGCGCAGCGGGGTGCCCTCGAAGCCGTCGGGCAGCAGGAGGGGACGCAGACCGAGCCCGCTGCCGTCGTCGAAGCCGGTGAACCCGACCCCGAACATCTCGTGCGTCTCGCGCTCGTGCCACGCGGCGCCCGCGTACACCCCCGTCACCGACTCGACGGCCTCGCCATCGGGGACGCGGCACACCAGGAGGATGCCGCGCAGCGCGCCGGGGGTGCTGGTGTCGAGCAGGTGCGCGGTGAGGTCGACACCCGGGGTGGCGTCGTCGTCGCTGCGGTCGACGGCGCTGAGCCAGTCGAAGAAGGCGTAGCCCTCGTCGCGGGCGGCGGCGAGGGCGGCACGCCACTCCCCGTCCTGGACCACGCGCGTCTCGTCAGCCACCCCGGCAGCCTATCGACCGGGCTGCCGGGGTGGCGGAGGGCGAGCGGGACCGGTGTCAGGTCCCGATGACGCCGC
>DATITJ010000178.1:0-11845 GCA_035467935.1 Ornithinibacter sp. | reverse complement strand
CGCTGCCGACGCCACCCTCCTCGCCGGCTACGGAGAGGGGGATGCCGGGGCGCTCGCCGCGGGTGTAGCCCTCGCGGCCACCGGGGGAATGGCGGGGACGCTGCGCCGTGGTGCGGTGGCCGGGGCGCGGCGCACCTCGTCCGGTGTCGTCGTCACCCGACGGCTCACGGCCCAGGAGCGGCTCCGTCTCGGTGCCCTGGCCGAGGTGAGGCAGCGGCGCGACGACCTGCGCCGCCGGTTCGCCGCGGTGCCCGAACGTGGCACGCCGAGCGCGCTCCTCGGGGGCCCGAGCGCGTCGGGTTCGCGCCGGAGGTGGCCGGTGGGCACGGGCGGGGCGGCTCGCCCCGGGGTTTCGGGGGCCCGGGCCGCGCTCGACGCCAGGGTGGTCCGGGCGCGTGCCCTCGCGGGTGCGCGGGCGGATGCCGCCTTCCGCCACGACTGGCAGCTCGCGACGGCCAACGGCGTGTCGGCGCAGCGCATGTACGCCGCCGGAGCCACGCTCGAGGTGGCGACGAGGGCGGGGGAGCGGGTCGTCGCGACCGTCGACCGCGGCGCGGGGACGCCCTCGGCCGGAAGGCGGCCCGCTGCCAGCAGCGACCCGGGAGGTGGTCCCGGCCGTTGAGCGCCCGGCGGCCGCCGCCGACCTATCCTTGGCGCCATGCGTGCCCAGCCCGTCGACGCGGTCGACCCCGCCCGGCTGAGGTACCCGGAGCACCTGCCCGTCGTCGAGCGCCGCGACGACATCCTGGCCGCGATCCGCGACCACCAGGTGGTCGTCATCGCGGGGGAGACCGGCTCGGGCAAGACGACCCAGCTGCCCAAGATGTGCCTCGAGCTCGGCCTCGGCTCGGGCGCCCAGATCGGCCACACCCAGCCCCGCCGGATCGCCGCCCGATCGGTCGCCGAGCGGATCGCCGAGGAGCTGCAGGTCGAGCTCGGCGACCTCGTCGGCTACCAGGTGCGCTTCACCGACCGCAGCAGCGACGCGACGCGGGTCAAGGTGATGACCGACGGCATCCTGCTCAACGAGATGCAGCGCGACCGCGACCTGCGCCGCTACGACACGATCATCATCGACGAGGCCCACGAGCGGTCGCTGAACATCGACTTCATCCTCGGCTACCTCAAGCAGCTCCTCCCGCGTCGCCCCGACCTCAAGGTCGTCGTCACCTCGGCGACGATCGACCCCCACCGGTTCGCCCGCCACTTCGCCACCGACGAGCGCGACCGGGTCGTGCGCGAGGTGCCCGTCGTCGAGGTCTCCGGGCGCACCTTCCCCGTCGAGATGCGCTACCGCCCCCTCCTCGAGCTGCACCCCGACGGCCGCCACGTCGTGGCCGAGCGCGACCAGGTGACCGGTGTGGTGGAGGCCGTCGAGGAGCTGTGGACCGAGGCGCCGCCCGGCCCCGAGGCGACCGACATCCTCGTGTTCTTCTCCGGCGAGCGGGAGATCCGCGACGCCGCCGACGCCCTCACCGCCCTGAGGCTCCCGAGCACCGAGGTCCTCCCGCTCTACGCGCGGCTGTCGGCGGCCGAGCAGCACCGGGTCTTCCACCGCGGCGGCGGGCGCCGGATCATCCTCGCCACCAACGTCGCCGAGACCTCGCTCACCGTCCCGGGCATCGGCTACGTCGTCGACACCGGCACGGCCCGCATCTCCCGCTACAGCCAGCGCACCAAGGTGCAGCGGCTGCCGATCGAGCCCGTGAGCCGCGCCAGCGCCTCCCAGCGCGCCGGTCGGTGCGGTCGCGTCGCCCCGGGCGTGTGCATCCGGCTCTACTCCGAGGAGGACCTCGAGGCCCGCCCGGAGTTCACCGAGCCCGAGATCCAGCGCACCTCCCTGGCCTCCGTCATCCTCCAGATGACCGCCCTGGGCCTGGGCGACGTCACCCGCTTCCCCTTCGTCGACCCGCCCGACGCACGCCAGGTCGCCGACGGCGTGCGCCTGCTCGAGGAGCTCGGCGCGTTCGCGATCGGGGAGACGGACCGCGGGCGGCACCGGGGCCGCGGACGTCGGCTCACGGCATCCGGCCGCACCCTCGCCCGGCTGCCGCTCGACCCCCGCCTCGCGCGCATGGTGGTGGAGGCCGGTCGGCTCGGCTGCACCCGCGAGGTGCTCGTCATCGTCGCGGGGCTGTCGATCCAGGACCCGCGTGAGCGTCCCGTCGACAAGGAGGCCCAGGCCGACCAGTCGCACGCGCGCTTCAAGGACGAGCGCTCCGACTTCGCGAGCCTGCACACGCTCTGGCGCTACCTGAAGGACCAGCAGAAAGAGCTGTCGCACAGCGCGTTCCGCCGGATGTGCAAGAACGAGTACCTCCACTACCTGCGCATCCGCGAGTGGCAGGACCTCCACGCCCAGCTCCGCGCCGCGTGCCGCTCGGTGCGCATCGACCCCGACGTGGCGACCTCGGCCGGCGACGCCGAGCCCGACTGGGACACGATCCACAAGGCCCTGCTCGCCGGGCTCCTCTCACACGTCGGCGTCCGTGACCAGGTGAAGCGGGAGTATGCCGGGGCGCGCGGTGCGCGGTTCGGCATCAGTCCCGGGTCGTCGCTGTTCCGCAAGCAGCCCGACGTCGTCATGTCCGCCGAGCTCGTCGAGACGACCCGGCTGTGGGCCCGGGTGGTCGCGAGGATCGAGCCCGAGTGGGCCGAGGAGGTCGGCGCCCACGTCGTGACCCGCACCGTCAGCGAGCCACGGTGGAGCCGCAAGGCCGGGGCCGCCGTCGCGACCGAACGGGTCACCCTCTTCGGGGTGCCGCTCGTCACCGACCGCACGATCCAGTACGCCCGGGTCGACCCCGAGGCGGCGCGCGAGATCTTCATCCGCTCGGCCTTCGTCGAGGGCGACTGGGAGCCCCAGCACGAGTTCTGGAGACTGAACCGCGCGACGCTCGAGCGGGTCGCCGAGCTCGAGGAGCGCGCCCGACGCCGCGACATCGTCGTCGACGACGAGGTGCTGTTCGCGTTCTACGACGCCCGCATCCCTCCCGACGTGCCCACCGAGCGGCACTTCGACCGCTGGTGGCGCGGCGAGCGCCGGCGCCGGCCCGACCTGCTCACCCTCACCGAGGAGCTGCTCACCTCCGACGCGGGGGAGCAGGTCTCGGCCTCCGACTACCCCCGCACCTGGCGACAGGGCGACCTCGAGCTCGACGTGACCTACCAGTTCTCCCCGGGCGAGGCCGCCGACGGCGTGACCGTCCACGTGCCCGTGACGGTGCTCAACCGGGTGACCTCCGACGGGTTCGACTGGCAGGTGCCGGGCCTGCGCGACGACCTCGCGGTCGCCCTGCTCAAGTCGCTGCCCAAGGCCACCCGGCGCCACTTCGTGCCGACGCCCGACCACGCCACCGCGGCCCTCGCGGAGGCCGACCCGGCGCGGGGCCCGCTCACCGACGAGCTCGCGCGGGTGCTCCACGCGCGCACCGGCATCCGCATCCCGCCCGACGAGTGGGACGTCTCCCGCGTGCCCGACCACCTGCGGATCACGTTCAGCATCGACGGCCCCGGCGGCCGGGTCGTCGCGCGCGGCAAGGACCTCGACGCGTTGCGCGAGCGGTCCGGCGGGGCCGTGCGGGCCGGCATGGCGAGGGCGGGGGCCTCGATCGAGCGCACCGGGCTCACGACGTGGACGGTCGGCACCGTGCCCGAGACGTTCGAGGGCCGGGCCGGGGGCCAGACGGTCGTCGGCTACCCGGCGCTCGTCGACGAGGGCGCCACCGTCGCCCTGCGGGTGCTGCCCGACCCGGGCGCGGCCGCGGCCGCCCACCGGCGCGGGGTCCGGCGCCTGCTGCTGCTCAACACGACCGCCCCGTGGAAGCGGGTGCTCGCGCGCCTCACCAACGCCCAGAAGCTCGCGCTCGCCGACAACCCCCACGGCTCGGTGCCGGCCCTGCTGCAGGACTGCCTCGACGCCGCCGTCGACGACATCGTCGCCGAGCACGTGCCCGGTGCGGTGCGCACGGACGACGCGTATGCCGCGGCGCTCGCCGCGGTGCGCGCGCACGCCGCCACCCGCGTGCTCGTGGTCGTCGAGGCGGTGGAGCCGGTGCTGGCCCTGGCGGCCGGGGTGCGCCGCACGCTGGAGTCCCTCGAGCGCGGGGCGGCCACGGTCCGCACGGCGGCGACCCGGGCCGACGTGCGCGCCCAGCTCGACAGCCTCGTGCGCCCGGGTTTCGTCGCGGCCACGGGCGTGGCCCGGCTGCGCGACGTGCAGCGCTACCTGCGCGCCATGCAGCACCGGCTCGAGCGCGCGGCGACCAACCCCCGCGAGGGCGTGCTCCAGGAGCAGGTCGACGCCGTGGAGAGCGCGTACGCCGACCTGCTCGAGTCGATCCCGGCCGCACGGCGCGGGGCGGCCGACGTCACCGACATCGGGTGGATGGTCGAGGAGCTGCGGGTCAGCCTCTTCGCCCAGTCGATCGGCACGACGGGGCCCGTCTCGGAGAAGCGGGTGCGCAAGGCGATCGCCGACGTCGCGACCGGCCCCCGGTAGGGGGAATCCTGTGGGGGTGGGCCGGCGTTGTCCCCTGACGAGCTCCACCATCGTGAAAGGCCTGTGCCGTGCAGAACCCCTCCGCGCTCTACCGCTTCGAGACCGATGCCGACCTGGCGCACCCGCGCCCGGGCGTGCTCATCGTGGCGCTCGGGGCGTTCATCGACGCCGGCCACATCCAGTCCGTCCTCGGCGGTCACCTGCTCGAGACCGGTGACCCCGAGGTCGTCGCGTCCTTCGACGTCGACCAGCTGCTCGACTACCGCGGCCGGCGCCCGCAGATGGTGTTCGACACCAACCGGTGGGTCGGGTACGACGACCCGTCGATGCTGCTGCACCGGCTCACCGACCGCGACGGGCAGACGTATTACCTGCTCAGCGGTCCGGAGCCCGACTACCAGTGGGAGCGGGTCATCGAGGCGGTGCGCGAGCTCGTCGTGTGCCTCGGCATCTCGCTCGTCGTCCACACGCACGGCATCCCGATGGCCGTCCCGCACACCCGACCGGTCGGGATGACCGCGCACGCCACCGACACCGCCCTCATCGGCGACGCGGCCTCGCCGTTCGGCCGGGTCCAGGTGCCCGGGTCGATCGGCGCACTGCTCGAGCTCCGCCTCGGCGAGGCCGGGCACGAGGCGGTCGGCTTCGCGATCCACGTGCCGCACTACCTCGCCGGCTCCGAGTGGGCCGAGGGGGCGCTGGCCGCGCTCAACGCGATCGTCGACGTCACGGGGCTCAACCTCCCCAACGACGACCTCGTCACACGGGCCCGGATGAACCAGCAGGCGATCGCCGGCGAGGTCGACGGCAACGACGAGGCGCGGGCGGTGGTCACGGCCCTCGAGCAGCAGTACGACGCGTACCTCGAGGGCCAGCAGCGCCCGAGCCTGCTCGCCACCGAGGCCTCGCAGATCCCGTCGGCCGACGAGCTCGGTGCGGACTTCGAGAACTTCCTGCGCACCGTCGCCGACGACGAGGCCCCCTGACCCCCTGACCCCCTGACCCCCTGACCCGTCGTCCCACCATTCCCGCCCGGTCCAGCACCCTTCACCTGAGCACCGGAACCGTTGCGTTGCGAGGGTCAAGGTTCCTGCGTGATGGAGACGGGCCAACCGGACGTCAGTCCTTGGCCTCGGACCAGCGCCCGATGACCGAGGTGTCCGAGACGAAGCGCACCGGCGCCCCACCGGCCCAGCGGCGCGCAGCGTCCTGCAGGGCCTGGTCGACCCGGGCGGCGACTTCCGCGGCGTGCTGCGCCGGCGCGTGGACGAGCAGCTCGTCGTGCAGGCACAGCACCACCTCGGCGCCGAGGTCGCGGGTCGTCGCCCGCACCGTCGCCGCCCAGGCCTTGAACAGCTCGGCCGCCGCCCCCTGGATGATCGCGTTGCGCGCGAACCGTCCCCGGGCCGCGTCGAGCGCGGGATCGGCCCCGACCGCCGTGCCCGCGAGGAACCGGCCGGTCGGGATCAGGCGGCCGCCGTACGTGCGCAGCGGCTGGCCCCGCCGCCCCGCGTCGTACGCCCGGTCGAGCAGCGCCATCGCGACGGGGTAGGCCCGCTCCAGGCCCTCGAGCGCCTGCCCCGCCGCCCCGCTGCGCTGTCCGTACATCGCGGCCAGCACCGCGATCTTGGCCACCGGGCGCTCGACGCCGAGCCGCTGGGCCACCGGTGCGTAGAGGTCGTCGGCGCGCGTCGCCGCCGCGAACACGGCATCCCCGCTCACCACCGCCAGCACGCGGGGCTCGATCTGCCCGAGGTCGGCCCGCACGAGCACGTGGCCGGCGTGCGCGGCGACGCCGGGGCGCAGCGCGGCGGGGAGGTTGTGCAGGCCGTTCTCGGCGGTCATCCGCCCGGCGGCGCCGTCGCTGGCGGTCCAGCGCCCGCGGAGCCGGTCGTCGGGCCCCACGTGGGCGTCGAGCCACCGGTAGCCGTAGGTCGTCGCGATCCGCTCGTCGCGGCGCCAGTCGAGGAGCGCGTCGACGAGCGGGTGGACCGTGCGGTAGGGCTCGAGCACCCACTTGCGGGTGTTGGGCACGTCGACCCCCACGGCCGCGAGCAGCTCGCGCACCTGGGCGGGGTTGCGCAGGTCGGTGGACTCACGCCCGGGGGCGTGGCGCAGCACCAGGGCGTCGCGCGCCCGGCGGGCGGCGGTCTCGTCGGCCTCGGTGGCCGGGCGCGGTCCCGCCGCGGCGGCGAGGAGCTCCTCGGTGCGCACGCGGTCGAGCGGCAGGCCGTCGCGTCGCAGCTCGAGGCACAGCACGGCCGCGGCCGACTCCGAGTGCACGGTGCCCGCGAGCCGCACCGACGTCGCGGTGGCGGCCTCGTGCTGCAGCGCGGCCGTCTCCAGCGCCGCCCGGGCCCATGCCTCGAGGTGCGCCGGGTCGCGCAGCCACTCGGCGTGGTCGCCGCGCAGGTGGCCGTCCGCGTCGAGGAGGGCGTGGGGGTCGGTGGGGCCGCGCCCCGACACGAGCTCGAACAGGTCACCCGTCGGCGGCGCGGGCACCGTGTCGAGGGGGATGCCGTGCGCGGCCGCCCAGCACTGGCCGGCGGTCGCGCTCCCGCCGCCGTGCAGGAGGCGGTGCGCCTCGGCGACGTCCCAGGCCCGCGCGACGGCGATGCCGGCCTCCACGAGAGGGGTCGCGGCATCCTCCGCGGACCACCAGACCCACCGGGGTGACGCGTCCGCCTCGAGCCGGCGGACGGCATCCACGGCCTCGGGCAGCGGAACGGTGCGGCACGAAGCCTCGTGGAGGAGCACGGCATACCGGACGCCGACGCCGGGGGGCGTCACGGCGAGGGCCGCGACGGCTCCGGGGATCATGTCGACGAGCGTAGGGGCGGGGTCCGTCAGGGACGTCGGCGGCGCTCCCGGACGGGCGCAGCCACGGCGTCCGGCGCGTACCGCGAGGCGGGGTGAGGGCCTGCGACGTGGGAGGATGACGAGACGAGCGTCGGCCGCACGGGCCGGTGCACGACCGTCCGAGGAGGACGACGTGGGTTTTCTCGGCATCGGTGGGGGTCGCACGACCGAGGCGGTCAAGGACGTCAGGACCGCCCTCGAGCAGGCCCAGGAGGGCGGGGGTGACGAGGGCGTGCTGGGCAACCAGTCGACCCGCCTCGTCCAGAACATCCTCGACCTCGGCGTCGACGGCAAGGGCTTCTTCGACTCCGCGAGCCACGTCGCCGACGAGGCGCTTCGGGCCCACGGCGGTGACGTCGAGGCAGCGGTCGACGCGGTCGTGCGCAGCCACGTCGTCAAGGGCGGGGCGTCGGGCTTCGTGACCAGCCTGGGCGGGTTCATCACCCTGCCCGTGGCCCTGCCGGTCAACCTCCTCGGCTTCTACCTCCTCGCCACCCGGATGACCGCGGCCGTCGCCAGGGTGCGCGGCTACGACATCACCAACGAGCAGATCCGCACCGCGGTGCTCCTCACCCTCGTGGGTGCCGAGGCAGACGACCTCCTGCGCAAGGCCAACATGGTCGTGCCCGGCGGCACCCTGTCCAACCTCGCGGCGCAGCGCCTGCCCGGCCCCGCCCTCATGGTCGTGCAGAAGGGCATCGGCTTCCGGCTCCTCGCGCAGGTCGGCAAGAGCACCTTCGCCCGCCTCGGCCGGCTCGTCCCCCTCGTCGGCGGCGCCATCGGTGGCGGGCTCGACGCCTACATGCTCCACCGGTTCGCGGCCAACGCGAAGCGCCAGTTCCCGACCGCGGTGCCCGTCACGGCATCCACCCCGGAGCGGGTCACGTCGGCCTGACGGCCGGCCACGCCGTTCCCGACGACCTTGGCGCCGACCCGGCGAGGCGTGCGTCACGCCCCTCGCCGGAACGGAAACCGCGCCTCGCACGTCGTTCGTTGAGCAGAACGGCCCACCAGTGGCCGTGCTTCGCCCCAGGAGGACCCCCATGGCATCGATGAAACGCTTCGCCCAGATCGGCGCGCTGCTCAAGGCGGTGCACCCCGCCATGCAGCCGGGCAGCCCCGGCCTCGGTGAGCGCGCCGGTTCCGTGCCCCGGCTCGTGCGGGCCACACTCGACGGCAGCTACACGGGCGTCACCAAGGGCCGGCTCGCCCTCATGCTGGCCGCGACGGGATACATCATCTCGCCGCTCGACTTCATCCCCGAGGCGATCGTGCCGGTGCTCGGCATCGCCGACGACGCCCTGGTGCTCGGCTGGCTCGCGACCCGCTTCGTCGAGGAGACCGAGCGCTTCCTCGAGTGGGAGGTCGCCCGCTCCGGCATGCCGTATGCCGGTGCCCCCGGTGCGGCGTCCGGGTCCGGCTCGGGCCACGGCACGACCGGCTCCACGACCGGCCCCTCCACCGGCCCCGGGGCCACCACCTCCGGGCCGGCGGGCTCGGGCCGCCAGACCGTCCGCGGGGACGTCGTCTCCTGACCCACGGCGCCGACGAGGTCGGCGCCACCCGCGTCACTGGCGCCCCGGTCGTCCACAGGCGGCCGGGGCGCCGTCGTGTCGTCCACAGGATCCAGCGGGGTGTTCCGCCGGTGTCGCCGCACGGCGAGCGTTGGCGCATGACAGCAGACATCACGCTCCGTGGCCCCGGCGACGTCCTGGCCGTCCTGCCCTACCAGCTCGGCTACCACCCGAGGCGGTGCGTCGTCGCGGTCTCCCTGCGAGGGCGCTCGGTCGGGCTGGTCGCCCGCACCGACCTGCCACCCGACGACGACGTCGCCTCCGCCGTCGGAGCACTCCTGGGGCCGTTGTGCCGTGACGGGGCGACGTCGGTCATCGTCATCGGGTACGAGGACGAGCCCGACACGAGCAAGCCCTCGCTCCTGGCCCTCGTCGAGCTGCTCGAGGCGGCCGCCATCGAGGTCGTCGACGTCGTCGTCGTGCGTGACGGGCGGCGCTACTCCTCCGTGTGCTCGAAGCCCTGCTGCCCACCCGAGGGTGTCCCGCTGCCCGAGCCGGCCGACGTCCCCGCGGTGGCCGAGTTCGTGGCCCGCGGGCGCTCGCCGCTCCCGTCGCGCGATGCCGTCGAGGGTCTCGTCGCGGCTGACCCGGCGCTGGGGCGGGGGGTGGCGGATGCCGTCGCCGCGCGGTCGCGGATGCCGCGGCGGCGCCGCAGCGCCGCCGTCGCGTGGCGCCTCGTCCTGCGCCACGAGGTCGAGGCGTCCGACCGCTTCACGGCCCCGAGTGGTCGACAGGGTCTGGCTGGTCGACAGAGTCCGGGTGGTCGACGAGGCTCGAGGGGCCGGCGAGATCCGGGAGGGCTGGCCCGTCCCGGCGGGCGACTCGGCTGGCGTCCCCAGGTCGTCGCCGACGCCGCCATCGGCCTCTCCGACATCGCGTGGAGGGACGGCCTCGTGGCGTGGCTCGCGCCCGGGGTGCTGCCGATGTCCCTCGTCGACCGCGATGTCGTCGTTCTGCTCCACGCGACCCTCCCGAAGTGGGGTGGCATGGGCTCGCGCCGCCCGCCCGCGGAACTCTTCGGGGGCGACCTGCAGAGGTCGCAGGACCGTCGGGTGTTGCTCCACCGGTTGCTCGACCTGTGCCGGGCCGTCCCGGACGAGTGTGCCGAGCAGGCGGCCGCGGTCTGCACGGTCGCGGCCCATGTGGCCTGGGTCGAGGGAGACGGGGCCGTGGCGAGGGCGGCCGTCGACCGGGCGCTGCGCCTCGCGCCCGACTACCGGCTGGCGCTGCTGCTCGTCCGGCTCGTGGATGCCGGCCTCCGGCTGCCACGCCGCGACCGGGGGGACGACGGTGGGGACCTGAGCCGCGCCGTCTGACCGTGGCCGGGTCCGCGGGTGTCGGGGCCGAACGTGCCCGGCTGTCGGAACGGTCCGGACAGCGGTCCGGACCGCTGGGTACGATGGAAGCCGGTCATGAGTCCCAGTGCCAAACCCCGGTTTGCTGGGCGGCAACCCTCCTCGCGGTGGGGTGCCCCGGGTGATGACCCGGCCGCACCAGACCCGGTGCGGCAAGCGCGATGTCGAGGAGCTCCACGTCATGACGGCCACCCGGACGAGGTCGACAGCAGCGGTCTGGCGCCCGGGAGACCCCGTGGGCGACCGCCGGTTCGCCGCGATCGGCGACCTGGCGCTGGAGCGGGGCGGCGTGCTGCACGACGTCACGGTCGCCTACGAGACGTGGGGCACGTTGTCGCCCTCGGGTGACAACGCCGTCCTGGTCGAGCATGCGCTCACCGGTGACAGCCACGTCGTCGGCGACACGGGCCCCGGGCACGCGTCCCCGGGTTGGTGGCCCGGTCTCATCGGGCCCGGTGCTCCGCTCGACACCGACCGGCTCTTCGTCGTCGCGGGCAACGTCCTCGGCGGGTGCCAGGGCACCACCGGCCCCTCGTCGCCGGACGACGAGGGGCGCCCGTGGGGCGGCCGTTTCCCCTACGTCACGATCCGCGACCAGGTCGCTGCCGAGGCGGCGCTCGCCGACGCGCTCGGCATCGAGCGGTGGCACGGCGTCCTCGGCGGCTCGATGGGTGGCATGCGAGCACTGGAGTGGGTCGCGACCCACCCCGAGCGGGTGGAGCGGGCCCTCGTCCTGGCGTCCACGCCGTACGCCACGGCCGACCAGCTCGCCTGGTGCCAGCCGCAGCTGCTCGCGATCCGCTGCGACCCGGCCTACCGCGGTGGCGACTACTACGGCAGTGACGACTGGCCCGTGACCGGCATGGGCATCGCCCGACGCATCGCGCACACGACCTACCGACACGAGGCCGAGCTCGACGAACGGTTCGGCCGTCGCCCGCGGGCGGGGGAGGACCCGCTCGGTGGCGGAGGCCGGTACGACGTCGAGAGCTACCTCGACCACCACGCGGTGAAGCTCGCCCGGCGCTTCGACCCCAACAGCTACGTCGTGCTCACCGAGGCGATGAACAGCCACGACATCGGCCGCGGACGCGGGGGCGTCGCCACCGCCCTGCAGGCGTTCCGGGGCGAGCTCCACGTCGCCGGCGTGACGACCGACCGGCTCTACCCGCTGCGGCTCTCGGAGGACATGGCCGCGGCCCGGCCGGGCACCGGTCTGTCCGTCGTGGAGTCCCGGCACGGGCACGACGGCTTCCTCGTCGAGACCACCCAGGTGGGCGCCGTGATCGAACGAGCGCTGCGCGCAGGCTGAACCACCCGCCCTGCGGTACGGTCAGGTCATCGGACACAGGCCGTTCGCTCAGGAGGAGATAGTGACCATCGTCGTCGGGTTCGTTCCCACCAAGGAGGGGCGAGCTGCCCTCACCCGTGCGGTGGAGGAGGCGAGGACCCGCCGATCGCGGCTCGTGGTCATCAACTCCAACCGTGGCGGTCGCGACTTCGACGACGAGGCGAGCCAGGCAGCCGAGTCCGAGCTGCAGGGCGTCAAGGACGAG
>DATITJ010000177.1:0-3852 GCA_035467935.1 Ornithinibacter sp. | reverse complement strand
GAGGGCGCCGAGGGTGGCACCGAGCTCGACCGTCTCGGGGTCCATGACCGCGCCCTCGGCGGCCCACACCCGGGTGAGGAAGCCCTGGAGGTCGACGTTCTCCGCCAGGCCCCGAAGGAGGGTCATGGGGAGGTGGGTGTGCAGGTTGACCAGGCCCGGCATCACCAGCTTGTCACGGGCGTCGATGACGACCACGTCAGGTGAGGCGTCCTCTGAACCGCCGTGGCTCGGTTCCAGCGCGGCTTCCGCTCCAGCGGATCCGTCGTGCGGCCGCAGACCATCCGCACTCCCTCGCTGGCGCTCGGTCGCGCTCCCGTCAGACCCAGCCAGCGGCCGCACCGACGGGTCCGCTTCCGCTTCCGACGCGGGTGCGGAGCCTGACTCGTCGGGCTCCGCGGCTCCGTCGTCGGCTCCGTCGTCGGCTCGCGGTTCGGTCGTGATGGCGGTGATGACGCCGTCGTCGATGGTGACGGTGGCGTCGGTGAGGATCCGGTCGTTGGCGTCGATCGTGAGGAGGTAGGTGGCGTTCTCGATGCGGACCCGGGTCACGCGGGGTCCTCGCCGTCGGGGGCGGGGAAGGTGGCGCGGGTGTGCACGAGCTCGTCGAGGAGGGCGACGACGGCAGCGGAGGAGGTGCGCAGCACCTCGTTGATCTCGTCCATGGTGATGGGCTCGTCGGCGACCCCGACGCCCGAGGCGGGGTTGACGACGAGCGACACTGCGGCATACCGCAGTCCCGCCTCGGCCGCGAGGGTGACCTCGGGGACGCCGGTCATGCCCGCGACGTCCGCGCCGGCCAGGCGAGCCAGGCGGATCTCGGCGCGGGTCTCGAACCGCGGTCCCTCGAAGCAGGCGTAGACGCCGCCATCGCGGATGGGCACCTCCGCGGCGGCGGCGGCCTCGAGGATCTCGCGCCGGATGGCGGGGTGGTAGGGCTCCAGGACGTCGGTGTGCACCACGCCCTTCCCCCCCGACCCGTCGAAGAACGTGACTGCTCGCTGCTTGGTGAAGTCGAGGAAGTCGTCGAGGCAGAGCAGGTCCCCGGGGCGCAGGTCGGGGTCGATCGAGCCGGTGACGTTGACGGCGACGACGTCACGGACGCCGAGGTCGGCCAGGGCCCGGATGTTGGCCCGGTAGCCCACGAGGTGGGGCGGCACCGAGTGCCCGGGACCGTGCCGCGCGAGGAAGACGACCGGGACGCCGTGCCACGTGCCCCGCGTGACGCGGGCGTCGCCGAACGCGGTCGTCACGGTCTCGACCGAAGGGTCGCGCAGCGCTTCGAGGTCGTAGAAGCCGGTGCCGGCGATGATGCCGAGCGGCGATGACGTCATGCCCCCGCACGCTACCCGCCGACGCGGGCGTCGTGGTGGGCGACGGGGGCGCCGGTCCGCTCCCGGTGGCAGGATGCGCGCATGACGCGTCGGGTGGCCATCGCGGCGACCGGCCCGGTGTCGCTCGCGGCCGGGCGCGAGGTCGCGCGCCTCGGTGGCAACGCCGTCGACGTGGCCATCGCCGCTGCGCTGGCGGCCATGAGCACCGAGCCCGGCATCGTCTCCCTCGCCGGCGGGGCCTTCGTCTCCGTCTGGCCGGAGGGGGGCGAGCCGGTGGTCATCGACGGCAGCGTCGAGATGCCCGGCCGGGGTCTGCCGCTCGACCGCTTCGGCGGTGGGGTCGAGGAGGTCGTCACCGACTACGGCGGCGGCGTGAGCCTGTATGCCGGTCACGGCTCGGTCGCGACGCCGGGTGCCGTCACGGCCTGCGAGCTCGCCGTCGAGGAGCTCGGCACCCTCCCGTGGGCTGCCGTCGTCGAGCCCGCCCAGCGGGCCGCCCGTCAGGGCTACCCCGTCGGCGCCGCCGCCGCGCGGTACCTCTCCTTCACCGCCCACTGCCTCTTCGGCCGGGACCCGGAGGCGCTGCGCGTCGTGACCCGGCCCGACGGCTCACCCGTCGAGGCGGGCGACGTCTCCAGCAACCCCGCGCTCGCCGACGTCCTGGGCCTCGTCGCCCGCGAGGGTGCGTCGGTGCTCACCACCGGCCAGGTCGGTCGCGCGATGGTCGACGACATGGAGCGCCACGGCGGCCTCGTGACGCACCTCGACCTCGCGGAGTACAGCCCTCTCGTGCGCCCGCCCGTGCGGCGGTCCGTGGGCGACTGGGACCTCGCGATGAACCCACCTCCCTCCGTGGGCGGCCCGATGCTCGCGGTCATGCTCGGCGAGCTCGCTCGGCGAGGTGAGTTCAGCTGGGCCGACGTCCTCGACATCCAGCGGGCCGTGCTGCGTTACCGGGTCGAGGTCCACGACCTCGCGCACGACCTCGACGTCGCGGGCCACGAGCTGCTCCTCACCGTCGACCGGCACGGGCTGGCCGGTCTCCCCACGAGCTCGAGCACCGCCAACATCTCGGTCGTCGACGCCGACGGCACCGCGTGCGCCGTCACGGTGTCGAGCGGCTACGGCGCGGGAATCACGGTGCCCGGCACCGGCATCCTGCTCAACAACGCGCTCGGGGAGCCGGAGCTGAACCGGCTCGGGCTGCACCGCCTCGCACCCGGCATCCGCCTCGCCTCCAACATGGCGCCGACGACCGGCCGCACGCGCGACGGACGCGTGCTCGCCGTCGGCTCGCCCGGTGCCGACCGCATCACGACCGCGCTCATGCAGGTGCTCGCCCAGGGGTGCCTCCACGGCGCCGACCTCCGGCACGCCATCGAGGCCCCGCGGCTGCACGTGCGGTTCGCCGCAGACGGCACGGCGTTCGTCGAGCACGAGACGGATGCCGCCATCGCGCGGGCCGTCGCGGACGCCGGGCTCAGGGGCGCCGACCACGGGGAGCGGCAGATGTACTTCGGTGGGGTGGGGGCCGCCCACCGCCGCGAGGACGGACGGCTCGAGGCGGCGGGTGACCCTCGGCGCGAGGCGGCCGTGGAAGTCGTCGAGGTCTAGCCGCGGCCGCGCGCTGAGCCGCCCGGCGCGGGGGTGGGTCGTGTCGCGGTGTGCCCGGGGCCATCCGCGCCGTGGCGAGGTGCCCGCCCCGGCGCGTGGCCGTGGCGTGAACGGGGCAAAGGTAAAGGAATCGTCAGGAATCAGAATGGGTCTCGTCAAAACCCCCCGTTCCGTGATCAACTGTGCCCGCCCCGACCGACCTCGGGGGGGCATGCTCACCACCTCTCGCCCGGACAGGATCCGCGATGACCCCACCCCCCTCCAGAGGCGCGCGCGTCGCGCTCGCCGCGCTCGCCGCCGCGGCTCTCGCCAGCGGCGCCGTGTCGACCGCCTCGGCCGCCGAGCCCCAGCCCAGCGCCGGCGTGGATGCCCCCACGGCATCCGCCGAGAAGGGCCGCGCCAAGGCCTCCGAACGCAAGGACAAGCTCGGCTCGCACGACCGCAGCCTTCTGGAGAAGGCCCGCGCCAAGGGTGACAAGCGGGTCACGGTGATCCTCGCGACCGAGCGCGGCCAGACCAAGTCGGTCGCCGACTCCGTGAAGGCCAACGGGGGCTTCACGACCACCCGCAACGACAAGATCGGCTACGTGCGGGCCGCCGTGCCGACGTCGTCGGTCGAGAAGGTCGCCGGCCTGGCGAAGGTCATCGCGGTCGACCTCGACGAGGCGATCCCGCTGCCCGACCCCACGGTCGGGAAGAGCGACACGAAGGGCGCCGTCGCCGGTGTCGCCGCCCCCGGTCCGTCGACCCCCGACTCCAACCCGTACATGCCCACCCGCGAGACGGGCTCGATCGACTTCCGCGAGGCCAACCCCGAGTGGGACGGCCGCGGTGTGACGATCGGTGTCATCGACTCCGGTGTCGACCTCGACCACCCGGCGCTGCAGGAGACCACGACCGGCGACCG
>DATITJ010000176.1:0-3805 GCA_035467935.1 Ornithinibacter sp. | reverse complement strand
CCGAGCCGTTGAGCAGGATGACCGACACGACGACGAAGCTGACGATCGCCCCCGCGAGCCGTGCGGTGACGTCGAAGACGTTGCCCATCCGCCAGAAGTCGCTCGCGAAGCTCGTGACGACCTCACCGGCCGGCATCTCGCGCGTGAGCGCCGGCCCGGCGCGGCGCACCGCCCGCTCGGTGACGACGGAGGTGCGGAACGAGGAGACGAGCCAGTTGCGCACGGCGAACCAGTGCCGGCCGTTGGTCGTGACGGCGCTGACCAGGCCCAGCCCCAGGATGACCGCCGACCAGAGCACGAGCGCCCCCGCGTCGTGGGCGACGAGCCCTTCGTCGATGGCCTTGCCGATCGCGGCCGGCACGAGGGCGATCGACAGCATCCACGGGACCCCGACGAGCACCCCGCCGAGGATGGTGCGCCACTGCCGCCGAGCCAGCCACAGCAGCAGGCGGTCGGCGTCGTGCGGCGGGGCCGCGTCCGCGTCGGTCGCGTAGGGCCAGTAGGGGTGGGACACGTCAGACCACGCTAGGCGGCCGGACCGACGCGCGGCCACTGAGTTACCGGGGCGCCCAGACCGGTGACGTAGCCTCGTGCCGTGCTGCGGACCGCCCTGAGACCGAGGTTCCTCGGGCTGCTCGGGCTCGTTCTCGTCGTCGGCGCGGCGTTCGTGTGGCTCGGCCGCTGGCAGCTGGGCGTCGCCGAGAGCGCGGCGCACCGGGAGGCCGTCGAGCAGGCCAGGGCGCAGGCGCCGGCCTCGCTCACCACCGTGCTCGAGCCGCACGCCTCCTTCCGCGACGACCTCTCCTCGCGTCCGGTCACCGCGACCGGCCGGTATGCCGCCGACGGCCAGCTCCTCGTGCCCGACCGACGCCTCGACGGTCGCGCCGGGTCGTGGGTGCTCACCCCGTTCGTCGTCGACGGCACGGGAGCGACGCTGCCGGTGCTGCGCGGCTTCGTCACGGACCAGGCGGATGCCGGTGCCCCGCCGGCGGGGTCCCTCACCGTGGCCGGTGGGCTGGCGCCGGGGGAGTCGCCGACCGGCGCGGTGCTGCCGGCGGGGCAGATCGGCTCGGTCGACCTCTCGGTGCTCGTCAACACCTGGCCCGGCGACCTCTACAACGCCTTCCTCTTCCTCGAGTCCGAGGACCCGTCGACGGACCCCCGGCTGGAGAAGGTGCCGACCCCCGTGGCTGACACGACCATCCGCTGGCGGAACGCGGCATACGCGGTGCAGTGGTGGGTGTTCGCGGCCTTCGCGCTGTGGCTGTGGGTGCGGATGGTGCGCGAGGAGGCGCGGCGCGTGGAGGCCCCTGCCGAGCCGGTCGTCGCCACGGGTGACAATGGACCGCGTGACGACGCCTGAGCCCAGCACCCCGGCCCCCGCGACCCCGGCAGCCGCCTCGACGAGCGCGCTGCGCATCGACGACGTCGACGGCACCCGCTCGCGGCTGACGTTCTTCAAGGTGATGGCGTTCATCGTCGGCGTCGGCCTGCTCGTGCTCGTCGTCGAGATGGTGCTGTCCTACGGGTTCGGCATGAAGGGCGACGAGAACCCCCTGCACTGGTGGCCGCAGCCGCACGGGTTCATCTACATGCTCTACCTCGTGGCGACCGCGCTGCTCGGCTTCAAGGTGGGCTGGTCGCTGACCAAGATGGTGCTCGTCATGCTCGCCGGCTGCGTGCCGTTCCTGTCGTTCTGGGTGGAGCGCAAGGTCGCGGCCGAGGTCGAGTCCGGGCTCGCCGCCGCACGCCAGTAACCTTGGCCGCGTGAGCGACACCCCCACGGACCCCGGTATGCCGCCCCACGAGGACGCCGCCCACGTCGTCGTCGAGGGGGGCGAGCCGGTGCACCTCGCCGACCGTCCCGTGCTCGTCGTCGACTTCGGCGCGCAGTACGCCCAGCTGATCGCCCGGCGGGTGCGCGAGGCCAGCTGCTTCAGCGAGGTCGTGCCCCACTCGATGCCGGTGGCCGAGATGCTGGCCAAGGACCCCGCCGCGGTGATCCTGTCCGGCGGCCCGTCGTCGGTCTACGAGGAGGGCGCCCCCTCGCTCGACCCCGCGCTGCTGCAGGCCGGGGTGCCGGTGTTCGGCATGTGCTACGGCTTCCAGGCGATGGCCCGGGCGCTCGGCGGCACCGTCGAGAAGACCGGCCTGTCGGAGTTCGGCGCGACGCCCGCCCGGGTGCTCGACACGACCTCCACGCTGTTCAACGGGCAGCCGACGGAGCAGTCGGTGTGGATGAGCCACGGCGACTCGGTGTCGCAGGCCCCGGCCGGGACGACGGTCACGGCGACGACGTCGGGAGCCCCCGTGGCCGGCTTCGAGGACGACGAGCGCCGGCTCTACGGCGTGCAGTGGCACCCCGAGGTGCTGCACTCGACCTTCGGCCAGCAGGTGCTCGAGAACTTCCTCATCCGCGGCGCCGGCCTGTCGGGGAAGTGGACGGCCGCCAACGTCGTCGACGACCTCGTCGGCAGCGTGCGCGCGCAGATCGGTGACGCCCGGGTCATCTGCGGGCTCTCCGGCGGCGTCGACTCGTCCGTGGCGGCGGCACTCGTGCAGAAGGCCGTCGGCGACCAGCTGACCTGCGTCTTCGTCGACCACGGGCTGCTGCGCTCGGGCGAGGCCGAGCAGGTCGAGGACGACTTCGTCGCCGCGACCGGGGTCGACCTCGTCGTCGTCGACGCGCGCGAGCGCTTCCTCGACGCGCTCGCCGGGGTGTCCGACCCCGAGGAGAAGCGCAAGATCATCGGCCGCGAGTTCATCCGGGTGTTCGAGCAGGCGGCCCGCGACGTCGTGGGCTCGCACTCGGGGGCGCAGGACCACCCGGTCGAGTTCCTCGTGCAGGGCACGCTCTACCCGGACGTCGTCGAGTCGGGCGGCGGCACCGGCACGGCCAACATCAAGTCGCACCACAACGTCGGCGGCCTCCCGGACGACCTCCAGTTCAAGCTCGTCGAGCCGCTGCGCCTGCTCTTCAAGGACGAGGTGCGCCAGGTCGGCCTCGAGCTCGGCGTGCCGGAGGCCATCGTGTGGCGCCAGCCGTTCCCGGGCCCGGGCCTGGGCATCCGCATCGTCGGTGAGGTGACCGCCGAGCGCCTCGCCGTGCTGCGCGCCGCCGACGCCATCGCCCGCGAGGAGCTCACCTTCGCCGGCCTCGACCGTGACATCTGGCAGTGCCCCGTCGTGCTCCTGGCCGACGTCCGCTCGGTCGGCGTCCAGGGTGACGGCCGCACCTACGGCCACCCGGTCGTCCTGCGCCCGGTCTCGTCGGAGGACGCCATGACCGCCGACTGGACCCGCGTCCCCTACGACGTGCTCGCGAAGATCTCGACCCGCATCACCAACGAGGTGCGCGAGGTCAACCGGGTCGTCCTCGACGTCACGAGCAAGCCGCCGGGCACCATCGAGTGGGAGTGAGCGCCTCGGTCGCTGAGAGGCGGCCGGATGCAGGATGGCGCGCGCCGTAGTAGGGGCGGCACCCAGTTCGCCAACCCGGGTTGGGTCCCCCCACTCCGCAGCGACGTGGTCAGAACGGCGGGAGGCCGACTCCCACGAGCTCTGGTTTCGGCGTCCCTGACGGCCGCGCGCGCGACGGGGTCGGAGGCCCCCCTGGTGGTGGCAGGACCGTGTGGTCGGGAAGGGTGACCCGCTGCATGCCGGTGGGGGAGGTCCAGATGGCGGTGCCGTCGGGAGCGAGCTGGTAGGCCCCGCGGCGTCGTTGCTTGAGGCGGTGGTGGCGTCGGCACAGTCCACCGAGGTTCGTGGGACTTGTGGGCCCATGTGGCCAGGGCCGCGCATGGTC